>JAAFGU010000256.1 GCA_010365205.1 Aromatoleum sp.
GAGTTGCGAGACGGTCTCGTTGCGTGCCCGCTTGAGCGCGGCCCTGCACTGCGAACAAAGCTTCGCGCCGGGCCGCGTCGTCTGCCCGCAGATCGTGCATTTCATCGGGCGCCGGTCGGCGGTGAAGAAGGAGAGTGCCGTATCAGCCATAAATACCCACGCGTCGGGCGTCCCCGGACGTTATGACAGCGTCATTGTAGCACCCGGATCGGCGAATTGGGCAGGTGCCAAGCCGCGTCCTTGCGGACCACGCCTGCTCGACTTCCGCGCGCGCCCCCGACCGCGAGGCCATACGCGCGTTGGTCGCCGATCACCTGCGCAAATTCGTGCGGCAGGCCGACTGCCGCCCGTAGCCTGAAACACCGGGGCGACCCCCGGCGTCAGCGCCTGCCGACGCGCTCGACTATCCGCGATCCGGCCGCCAGCGCGGCGCCAACCACCTGGTCCATGTTGTAGTAGCGGTACTGCGCCAGCCTGCCGACGAACGTCACGTCCCTGCACTCGGCCGCGAGCGCCTGGTATCGCCGGAACAGCGTCTCGTTCGCCGGACGTGGTATCGGATAGTAGGGCTCGCCCTCCGCCCGCGGGAATTCGCGGAGTATCGACGTGCCGGCGTGCGCCTGCCCGGTGAGATGCTTGAACTCGACGATTCGCGTGAACGGCACGTCGGCACCAGGATAGTTGATGATACCAACCGGCTGGAAGCGCGACGTTTCGGGGAGGTGCTCATGCCGGAACTCGAGCGAACGGTACGGCAGCGGGCCGAAGCAGTGGCCGAAATATTCGTCGATGGGGCCGCTATACACCAGATGCCGCTCGCCGCATGCGCCGCGCACCGCGGCGAAGTCGACACCGGTTTCGTAGGAGACCAGCGGATGGTCCAACATTCGCGCGAACATCGCCGCATAGCCATCAGCAGGCATGCACTGATGACGGTCGTCGAAGTAGCGATCGTCGTCGTTCGTCCGCACCGGTATGCGCGCGGCAACGCCCGCGGCGAGATCGGACAGGTCGAGGCCCCAATGTTTCCGCGTGTAGCCGCGATAGAACCGGTCGCACAGATCGCGTCCGACGCTGTTGAGGACGACGTCTTCGCTGGTGGCGACCGGATCGCGCGGGACGCGCACGCGTTCGAGGAACGCCGCCGCGCCGGGCTCGTCCAGCGCGAGGCCGTAGAGCCGGTTGATCGTGGTCCGATTGATCGGAATCGGCAGGAGTTCGCCGTCGATATTCGCGAGCACGCGATGCTCGTATGGACGCCAGCGGGTGAAGCGCGACAGGAACGCGAGGACGCGGTCCGAGTTCGTATGGAAGATGTGCGGACCGTAGCGATGGATACGCACGCCGGCCGCGTCGAATTCGTCGTAGGCATTGCCGCCGATATGGTCGCGCCGATCGATCAGGTGCACGCGGAGTTGCGCATCGGCCAATACGCGCGCGGCCGTGATCCCGGCGAAGCCCATACCGACCACCAGCACGTCCAATTGCTCCGCCGATCGCATCGTTGCCGCCTCATCCGCGCCGCGGGTCCGTCGGCGCGTGACCGGGTCTGGCGGCGCCGGATGCTATCATGCGCGTCGAGAAAATTCTGCCTCGGACCGCGATCGTGAATGTCGAATTGACGCATGAATGGACCGTCACCGGGGCCAAACTCCGCGATCCCGCGCTGCACCGGAGTTTCGGGCCGCCCATTTCCGAGCCGAAGGCACTCATGGCGAATTTCCGCTCAAGCGCAAGCGAAATCGAGGAACGCCATCGGGCGCAGACGCTCGCCGCCGTCTTGGCGCTGCGCGAAAAGTACCGCGTTCCCGTACTCGGCCGCGTGCCGGTCTGGACCGCGATCGAAATGCTGGCGCAGTGTATCGACCCAACCGACCTGCGCCTGTTCGGCGCGAGTCAGCAACTGCACGTGCTGCAGATTCTGGACGCAATGGAAAACGAGGGCGCCGCCTCCGAGGAATTCGTGCTGGCGGCGCTGCTGCACGATCTCGGCAAGGTGCTGCTGCTGGCCGGCGAGGCGCCCGAGAACGTCGTTTGCTTCAACGAACCCATCGGCACCTACGCTCCCGGCATCGGGCTCGACCGATGCGTGCTGCAGTGGAATCACGACGAGTTCGCATATTCGCGGCTGAAGGACCACCTTCCCGACGGCGTCGCATGGCTGGTGCGGTACCACAGCATCGCGTTGCCGAAGTGCGAGCCATACCTGGATGCCCGCGACCGAGCCTACGTGGAGCGGTATTTCCGCCCGTTCGCCCGCTACGATCACGGGACGAAATCACCGTACCATGTGCCCCGCCGCCGGATCCAGGACTACCGGTCGCTGATCGAGCGAACGTTTCCGTCGCCTATCGTAATCTAGGGCCTGTTCACCGGCCCCAGCGACCGGGCCGCTCCGGATCCTGCATCGTCACCACGACGTGCTGCAGGTCGAACGCGTTGCGTGACGAGAACAATGCCGACGCGTCCCTCGTCAGCAGGGCATCCAGCCTTTCGCCGTCCTCCGACACGGTGGCATCGAGCAGGCGGCCCGCGCGGTCGATTGCCATCGTGATCCGCATCGGAAAGCGCACCTTGATCGAATATTTGCGCAACGTCGCATTGCACTCGTCGTCGGCGGAAACGCCCAGCGCGCGCAGCGTTGCGTATATCGGCCCGCCGATGGGACGCGTGTGCGTCATCTCGACGTCGTCGAGGATCGCGCATCCCCGGATGCCGCGTGTCTGAAGCCGCGGCCATGCCCAATCGAATCCCCATCCGCTCTGCGTTTCCCCCAGCGTCGGCAGGCAGGCCTCGAGGAATTCGCGCCTGAAGCAAGGTGCCATGATTTCGATGAAATCGGTGAAGCGCGCGACGAAGCTGGGATGGCGGAGCGTAATGAAATGGCTGTAATGACTCGTCCACGACAGCGCGGGCTGCGAGAGCTCGAGGCCGAGTTCGGCGGTGAGCGCGAACAGGCGGTCGACGGCGTGCTGCTCGATCTTGAGGTCGTCGTCGGGAAACCAGATGTAGTCGTATGCGCGCCAGAAGTCCCCCCGCGTGAGCAGCGTGTAGAGACCGGGCCATTTGGGGCCCTTGTCGTCGATCCTGCGCTCGCCGGCGTCGCGAAATCTCACCGGGTCGTCACCATAGTAGCTGACGACAAGGTCCCAGGTCCGGGTCGCGACCGACGACGTCCACCCCGGGTGCAGCGACTGGTCGCCGGCACGGACGATGACGAGATGGCGAGGGGATTGCGGCATGGGTCTGGCCGATCGAGGATCCCGGAGCGCCGGCGTGCGGACCGGCGTGCCGGCTCACGATATCATGCACGCCATGGCGCGCCGAAGCGGTCGCACGGCGGCGCGGTCGTGTTCTTCGTGAACCGTCGAGTCGGCTGATCGACCCGAATGACGGTTGCCCGGCGCCGTCGACCCCGCACGCGCGCAAGACACCGCCATCACACCCCCATTCTCGAGGAGATCCCCATGAACCCACCCGTCAAAACCGCAATCATCACCGGCGCCGGCACCGGTATCGGCAAGGCTGTGGCGCTCGCACTGCTCAAGGAAGGCTATCGCGTAGCGCTCGCGGGCAGGCGCCGCGAGCCGCTCGAACACGTGATTGCAAGCGCCGGCGTCGCGGCGGATCGGACAGCGGCCGTGCCGACGGACGTCAGCGATCCCGACTCGGTGCGCGCACTTTTCGCACTGACGAAAGAGCGCTTCGGCCGGCTCGACGTACTGTTCAACAACGCCGGCGTCGGCGCCCCGCCGATCAATCTCGAGGAGCTTACGTTCGCGCAGTGGAAAAACGTCGTCGACATCAACCTTACCGGCGCCTTTCTCTGCACGCAGGAAGCGTTCCGGCTGATGAAGAATCAGGACCCGCGCGGCGGACGCATCATCAACAACGGATCGATCTCGGCGCACGCGCCGCGCCCGAACTCGGTGCCGTACACGTCGACCAAGCACGCGATCACCGGGCTGACCAAGTGCGCGTCGCTCGACGGCCGCAAGTACGACATCGCCTGCGGCCAGATCGACATTGGCAATGCGGCGACCGACATGGCGGCGAGAATGGCCGGCGGCGTCCCGCAAGCCAACGGCAGTGTCGCCATCGAACCGCTGATGGACGTCGCGCATGTCGCGAGCGCGGTCGTCTACATGGCGAGCCTGCCGCTCGACGCAAACGTCCAGTTCATGACGGTGATGGCGACGAAAATGCCCTTCGTCGGCCGCGGTTAGGAGGCGACTTGCGGCCAAACGCGCGGCTTCACACGGCGCGG
>JAAFGU010000257.1 GCA_010365205.1 Aromatoleum sp.
GGGTTTGGTCTTGTCCCCGGCATTGAGCGCCAGCAGCGGAACGATCATCAGCGCGACAATGTTGATGATCTTGATCAGCGGGTTCACCGCCGGGCCGGCGGTGTCCTTGTACGGGTCGCCCACGGTGTCGCCGGTGACCGCCGCCTTGTGCGCGTCGGAGCCCTTGCCGCCGAAGTGACCGTCCTCGATGTACTTCTTTGCGTTGTCCCAGGCGCCGCCGCCGGTCGTCATCGAGATGGCGACGAAGAGGCCGGTGATGATCGTGCCCATCAACAATCCGCCCAGCGCCTGCGGCCCGAGCACCAGACCGACGACGACCGGCACCAGCACGGGCAGCAGCGACGGGACGATCATTTCCTTGATCGCCGCCTTGGTCAGCATGTCGACGGCGACGCCGTATTCCGGCTTCGTCGTGCCTTCCATGATGCCCTTGATCTCCTTGAACTGGCGGCGCACTTCGACGACGACCGCGCCCGCGGCGCGGCCGACCGCTTCCATCGCCATCGCGCCGAACAGGTACGGAATCAGGCCGCCGATGAACAGGCCGACGATCACCATATGATTCGACAGGTCGAAGCTGGCGGCGATGTGCGCCGATTCCAGCGCATGCGTGTAGTCGGCGAACAGCACCAGCGCGGCGAGACCGGCCGAGCCGATCGCGTAGCCCTTCGTCACCGCTTTGGTCGTGTTGCCGACGGCGTCCAGCGGATCGGTAATCGCGCGGACCGAGTCGGGCAGCTTCGCCATCTCGGCAATGCCGCCCGCGTTGTCGGTGATCGGACCGTAGGCGTCGAGTGCGACGATGATGCCCGCCATCGACAGCATCGACGTCGCGGCGATCGCGATGCCGTACAGGCCGGCGAACCAGAACGACAGCAGGATCGCGGCGCAGACGGCGAGCACCGGCCAAGCCGTGGCGCGCATGGACACGCCCAGCCCGGCGATGATATTGGTCGCGTGGCCGGTCGTCGAGGCTTCGGCGACGTGGCGCACGGGCTTGAACTCGGTCGCCGTGTAGTACTCGGTGATCACCACCAGCGCCGCCGTCAGTGCGAGGCCGACCAGCGTGGCGAGCCAGAGATTCATCGGCGACAGCGCCGGGTCCACCACGGCGATGCCGCGCATCATCCAGTTGGTGATGAACCAGAAGCCGATCGCCGAAATTCCGCCGGCGACCATCAGGCCGCGATACAGCGCGTTCATGATCTTGCCGCCGGTGCGAGCCTTCACGAAGTAGCAGCCGACGATCGACGCGAGGATCGAGAAGCCGCCGAGCACCAGCGGATACGTGACCGCCGTCTCGGCCATCACCGGCATCAGCAGCGCGCCGAGCAGCATCGTCGCGATGATCGTCACCGCGTAGGTCTCGAAGAGGTCGGCCGCCATCCCGGCGCAGTCGCCGACGTTGTCGCCGACGTTGTCGGCGATCACCGCGGGATTGCGCGGATCGTCTTCCGGGATCCCGGCTTCCACCTTGCCGACGAGATCGGCGCCGACGTCAGCGCCCTTGGTGAAAATGCCGCCGCCCAGACGCGCGAAGATCGAGATCAGCGAACCGCCGAACGCGAGGCCTACGAGCGGCTGGATCGCGTTGTACAGGCCTTCCTTCATCAGATTCGCGGCGCCGTGTGCGGAGCCGATGAGGAACCAGTAGAAACCGGTCACCCCAAGCAGGCCCAGGCCGACGACCAGCATTCCGGTAATGGCGCCACCGCGAAACGCAACCGCCAGCGCTTCGTTGAGGCCGGTGCGCGCGGCCTCGGCGGTGCGCACGTTCGCGCGCACCGAGACGTTCATCCCGACGTAGCCCGTAAGGCCGGAGAGGACGGCGCCGACGAGGAAGCCTCCCGCCGTGCTCCAGCCGAGGAACACGCCGATGACCACGAAGAGAATTGCTCCGACCATGCCGATCGTCGCGTACTGGCGATTGAGGTAGGCCTGCGCGCCCGCCTGGATCGCCGCCGCGATTTCGCGCATCCGTTCGTTGCCGGTCGGCAGTTTCAATATCCAGCTGGTCGAGACGGCGCCGTAGACGATCGCCGCGATCGCACAGACGAACGCGATGATGAGGCCTGTCGATAACATGATGACTCTCCCTAACCGAAGAATGGCTTTAAAAACGTTGAGAAACAGCGGTTTGGGTCTGTAACCGACCCTCGCTACACGCGGGGTGGACTCGCGCGGCGGACAGGTGCCAGCCGCGTGTCCGTTCCTTTTGCTGCGCACCGGAGGCGCGGTAACCCGCGCCGTCCGGCAAGCACGCTATTGTGCCAGCGCGCGGTCCAGAAAGTCGAGCCGGTCCTGTCCCCAGAACAGCTCGTCGCGATAGACGTAGGTCGGCGCACCGAACACGCCGCGGGCGATCGCCTCCTGCGTCAGCGCAGCAAAACGGGCCGCGATTTCAGGCGCCCCTCCGCGCGCCATCAATGCCGCGGCCGGAAGCCCGCATTCGCCGAGGATCTCGCGCATCGTCGCCGCATCGGCGATGTCACGTTGCTGCTCCCAGAGCGCCCGGCCCACGGCGCCGGCAACGGCCAGCGCCTGCGGCGTCCCCAGCTCCCCCGCCGCGAGAATCGCGCCGGTCGCCAGATCGCCGCTGACGGGGAAGAATTTCGGCTGGACGTGCAACGCCTTGCCGAGAAACGCCGACCATCGCTGCAATTCGGCCAGCCGATAGGCCTGTCGCTGCGGCGCGCGCTTCGCCAACGGCAGGCCGCCCGAAACCGGGAACACTTCACCCAGGTTGATCGGCTTGACGGCGACGGTCGCGCCGCGCTTCGCCGCGAGCGCGACGAAGCGGTCGTGGCCGAGGTACGCGTACGGCGACACCGGCGCAAAATAGTAATCGACGACTTTTTGCATGGACGTCTTCCTCGATGATCGATGCGCGTCTGATGCCATTTCGCGACGCCGGCGGTGCGGCGCGCGCGGCGCCGCTTCTGCGCCCGTCGACCGGTTAAATGACGAATCCGGTCGCGAGCTTCTTCGGCACGGCGACGTTTTTCAGCCGTATGTACTGCGGCAGGCCGTCGCGGAACGGCGGAAAATCTTCGCCGCGGATAAGCGGCGCGAGATAGCCCCGCGCTTTGGCGGTGATGCCGAATCCGTCCTTCGTGATGTAGTCGCGCGGCAGCATCTTCTCGACGTTGGCGACCTTGTCGAGCGGCGCAATCGCGATTTTCCATCGGTAAGGCTTGTCGCTCGTCCGCTCTATCGCCGTCATCACGCCGTGATGGCCGGCCAGCGCGAACAGAACCGCCGCCTTGCCGACTGCGTAAGCGTGCGCTACGTCGGTCTTCGACGCGAGGTGCCGCGCCGCGCGCTGCAGGTAATCGGCGACGGCCCAATGGTATTTGTACCCGAACCTGTCATTGACCAGTTTCGCGATCAGTGGGCCGGCGCCGCCCAACTGCGCGTGGCCGAACGCATCCTGGGTCCCGGCTTCGGCCATAAGCCTGCCCTGTGCGTTCTTCACGCCTTCGGAGACGCCGATGCAGCAGTAGCCGAACCGCTTGACGCGATCGTCGACCGCAGCGAGGAATTTGGTCTCGTCGAACGCGATCTCCGGGAACAGCAGCACCAGCGGAATCGGCGTGCCCGCATCCTCGGCCATGCCCACCGCCGCGGTGATCCACCCGGCATGCCGGCCCATCACCTCGAGCACAAAGACCTTGGTCGATGTTCGCGCCATCGACGCGACGTCGAACGCGGCTTCGCGCATCGACGTGGCGACGTACTTGGCCACCGAACCGAACCCCGGGCAGTTGTCGGTAACGGCAAGATCGTTGTCGACGGTCTTCGGCAGGTGCAGCGCCGCCAGCGGATAGCCGAGTCTCTGTGCGATCTGCGAAACCTTGAGGCAGGTGTCCGCGGAATCGTTGCCGCCGTTGTAGAAGAAATATCCGATGTCGTGCGCGCGAAACACGTCGATCAGCCGCTGGTACTGCGCGCGATTCTCGTCGAGGCCCTTCAGCTTGTAACGGCAGGAACCGAAAGCGCCGGCGGGCGTGTGCTTCAATGCGGCGATCGCACGGGCGGATTCCCTGCTGGTGTCGATCAGGTCTTCGGTCAGCGCGCCGATGATGCCGTTGCGGCCGGCGTAGACCTTGCCGATTCGCGACTTGTGCGCCCGCGCGGTTTCGATGACGCCGGCGGCGGTGGCGTTGATGACGGCGGTCACGCCGCCGGATTGGGCGTAGAAGGCATTGCGGCAAGCGGTTTTTTTCATGCGCGGACTCGGGGTGCGGGCTCGAGG
>JAAFGU010000258.1 GCA_010365205.1 Aromatoleum sp.
CGGGACACGGGACGCGGCGGTCATCGTGTCGGGCGCGACCCGATCATGAAGCCGGTGGCGCAGGCGCGCCGGCCGATACGGTGAGAACCTCGAAGCCGCCGGCGGTCACCAGCACCGTGTGCTCCCACTGCGCGGACAGCGAATGGTCGGCGGTGACGATCGTCCAGCCGTCGCCCTTGCTGCGGATTCCGGCGCGGCCGGCGTTGATCATCGGCTCGATGGTGAAAATCATGCCTTCGACGAGCTTCAAACCGGTGCCCGGACGCCCGTAATGGAGCACCTGCGGCTCCTCGTGAAACTGGGCGCCGATGCCATGGCCGCAAAACTCGCGGACGACCGAGAAGCCCTGGCCTTCGGCGAATTTCTGGATCGTGTGGCCGATGTCGCCAAGCTGCGCTCCGGGCGCTACGGTGCGGATGCCGCGCCACATCGCTTCGTAGGTGAGTTCGACCAGGCGCCGCGCCTGGATCGACGGCGTGCCGACGAAGAACATCCGGCTCGTGTCGCCGTGGTAACCGTCCTTGATCACCGTGACATCGATGTTGATGATGTCGCCGGGCTTCAGTTTCTTTTCGCCGGGAATGCCGTGGCACACGACGTGATTGACCGACGTGCAGATCGACGCCGGATAGGGCGTGTGGCCGGGGGGTGCGTAATTGAGCGGCGCCGGGATCACGTGTTGCACGTTGACCTGGTGGTCGTGCGCGAGGCGGTCGAGTTCGCCGGTGGTGACGCCGGCCTGAACATGCGGCGTCAGGTAATCGAGGAGCTCCGACGCGATGCGCCCGGCCACGCGCATCTTGGCGGTCTCTTCCGGCGACTTGAGTTTGACCGACATCGGCGTCACGCGCGCAGCAATTCGTTGATGCTCGTCTTCGACCGCGTCCGAGCGTCGACCTCTTTCACGATCACCGCGCAATAGAGATGGCAGCCGCCCTCGGCCGACGGCAGGGACCCGGCGATGACGACCGATCCGGCCGGCACCCGCCCGTAGCTCACTTGGCCTGTCGCGCGGTTGTAGATCTTCGTGCTCTGGCCGAGGAACACGCCCATGCCGAGCACCGAGTTCTCCTCGACAATGACCCCTTCGACGACCTCGGACCGGGCGCCGATGAAACAGTTGTCCTCGATGATCGTCGGATTCGCCTGCAGGGGTTCCAGCACGCCGCCGATGCCGACCCCCCCGGACAGGTGCACGTTCTTTCCGATCTGCGCGCAGGAACCGACGGTCGCCCAGGTATCCACCATCGTGCCTTCGTCGACATAGGCGCCGATGTTCACATACGAGGGCATCAGCACCACGTTCTTCGCGATGTACGCGCCATGGCGCGCGACGGCGGGGGGCACCACGCGCACGCCTGACGCGGCAAACTGCTCATCGGTGTAGTCGGCGAACTTGGTGCGCACCTTGTCGTAGAACGCGAACGGGGGCACGTTGCCCTCGCGCTCGGTGAATCGCAGCGCCATGTTGTCGGTGAGCCGGAACGACAGCAGCACGGCCTTCTTGACCCACTGATGGACGGTCCACGTGCCCCCCGACTTTTCGGCGACGCGCACCCGCCCGGCATCGAGTTCGGCGATGACTTGCGCGACCGCGTCGCGCAACGCGGCCGGAACCGTTTTCGGAGAAAGCTCGGCCCGCGCCTCCCACGCGCCGTCGATCGTCGCCTGCAGGTCATTCATCTGGGGTGGTCGCCAAAAAGCTGAGATTTTACCGCGACTGGGGCTCTCGTCGCAGTAACCACCGATAAATCGGCTCCAGCACCGCCGGAAGCACGTACATCGGAATCTGGGCCAGCGCGAAGAAAACGGTCATGTCGAAACTGGCTCGCCCCTGCAGGGCGACCAACACAAGGCCCACGTTGCAGTTCCCCGACAGCAGACCGGCGGTCTATGCGCCGCGCATGCCCATCTGCCGGAAGACGACCAAGCCCGCGCCTTGAAGCAACAGGTTGAAGGCGAAGGCGGCGATCGTGGCGCCGGCGACGTAGGCCGGCCGGGCGAGCGCGTACGCGGTCACGCCGTCCATGACAGCGAGACCGAACAGCAACAGGTTGACGACGGTCAGCCCGTCGAGGAGCTCCGTCCGGGCAGCAAGCGCGGGCGCCGGGACCAGCCGCCGGATGACCCATGCGGCGGCGAATGCGCTGCCCACCAGCAGCCCGAGCCGGCCGGCGAAGGCGGCGAGCCCGATGTCGAGGTCGAGGCCCAGCAGCGCCAGCGCGACCGCCGGGAGCGTCAACGGGACCAACGCCGTGGCAAGAAGCACGGCGACGATCGCGAGCGTCGCGTCCAGCCCGACGATCAGCGCAATCGCGACGCTGGACACGATCGGCGACGCCGCCGCCATCAGAACGAGGGCCTGGCGCAGGGCATCGGGCATCCCGTACAGGTGGAGCACCGACGTCATCAGCCATACCAGCAGCGGCGACACGGCCAGGAGCCAGACCAGCAACGCCGCGAGCACCAGCGGTCGGCGCCGGTACACCGCCATCGCCCGCCAATCCAGACGCAAGAGCGCCAGCGTCAACGGAATCAGCAGAGTCGGAATCAACAGCGGCTTCGCCAGCGCGGCCAGCGGCGGGATCGCAATGCCGAGCAGCAGACCGCCGGCCATGAAGCGCGTTGCGTGGCGGCCGATGAACGCCAGTGACCGCATCGTCAGCCGCCGCGCCCGTCGAGCGCTGGAAAAACAAGAGGCCGCACGCCGGCGGCCTCGTCGATGCCTCGCATGGCGTGAACTTACATCGCCTTGAACCGGTGCGCAAACGTGCGGCTGACCGTGAGTTTCTCGTCGCGTCCCTTCAACGTGATCACCGGCTGGTCGCGCCAGTCGCGGTCGACGCGCGCGATCGCGCGCAGGTTGACGATGGTCCCGCGGTGGATCTGCCAGAAGGCGTCCGCATCGAGCTCCTCGAACAGATCCTTGATTGACTTGCGGATCAGCGCCTCGCCGTCGCCGGTGACGACCTTCGTGTACTTGTCCTCCGCCTGGAAGTAGACGACATCTTCGATGGCGATCATCTTCATCGAAGCGCCGAGTGACGCGCGGACCTACTTCAGCGTGCCGATCGCGACGGCGACGATCAACCGGAGCAGCGGCCGTGACTTCTCCCACGGCGAGGCGATCATGACGCACGCGGCGATCGAGAAGCCGTAGAGCTGGACGGTGACCAGCGGGTGCCAGAACGGTCGCGGGTCGTCGATCCACAGGACGCCGGCGATCCCGATGTTGATCGCGGCGATCAGCAGGATCGTCGGCCACAGGCAGACGAGACTGTGGCCGAGTTTCGTCAGCGGGCCGGGCGGTACCGCCAGCGTCGTGGCGGTCATGCTTGCGCATTCTAGTCGGCTCCCCGCGCTCCGGGGCGAGGCGCGACGAAGCGCATGCTGACGCGACGGGCGGGCCGTGCCTGGCGTGAAAAGACGCCGAGCGCGGGCGTCAGAAGCCCCGAGCGCAGGTCACGATGCGGTTGACGGCTTCGGTGCACTCGGAAACCGATGCGACCAGCGCGATGCGGATGTAACCCTGACCGGGATTGACGCCGTGCGCGTCGCGGGCGAGGTAGCTGCCCGGCAGCACGGTTACTGCCTGCTCCGCGAGCAGGCGTTTCGCGAACTCGGAATCGTCCCCGGGGGTTTTGGCCCAGAGGTAGAACGCGGCGTCCGGCATTGCGCAGGGCAGGGCGGTCGCAAGTCTGGGTTGCAACGCGGTGAACTTGGCCGCGTAGGCCGCTCGATTGCTGCGAACGTGCGCCTCGTCGTTCCACGCGGCGATGCTGGCCGACGCAACCGCCGGCGACATGGCCGAGCCGTGGTAGGTCCGGTATAGCAGAAACGCCTTCAGCAACGCGGCATCGCCGGCGACGAATCCGGATCGCAGCCCCGGTGCATTCGAGCGCTTCGACAGACTGCCGAACGAAACCAGTCGGGGGAATCCGGCGCGGCCGAGCGCATGCGCCGCGGCCAGCGCTCCCAATGGCGGCCGGCTTTCGTCGAAGTAGATCTCCGAGTAGCACTCGTCGGCGGCGATGACGAAGCCGTGCCGGTCGGACAGATCGAACAACAGCCGCCATTCGTCCATCGTCATGACGCGGCCGGTGGGATTGTCCGGCGAGCAGACGTAGACGAGTTGAGTGCGCGTCCAGACGGCCTCCGGAACATTCCGCCATGCCGGCGCGAAGCCGTTCGCCGCAGTTGCGTTGACGTTCCACGTTTGCGCGCCCG
>JAAFGU010000259.1 GCA_010365205.1 Aromatoleum sp.
TGCCTGGGCACCCGTCCTGCTGCTGGGCGGTCTCGCCGCGCTCACCTTCTGGCTCGACGCGCAGGTCCAGCCACCCGCTGCGCGCCGCGACGGCACGACCCGCCACGATCCCGATCTGTACATCGAGAATTTCCGCGCCCTGTCGCTCGACGCGGAAGGTCGGCCGCGCCAGTCGCTGGCCGCAAAGCGCGCGCAGCACTATCCGGACGACGGCAGCGTCGACATCGTCGGTCCGTCGCTGGTGCTGACCGATCCGGGACGGCCGAAGCTGTCGGTCGTCGCCGACGCGGCAACCGTGCCGGGCGGCCGGGAAACCGTCACGCTGTCGGGCAACGTGCGCGCGACGCGCGAGGCGGCGCCGGCGGAAAATGCCGGCAACGGCGGGAACGGCCCGGTCACACTGACCACCGAGCTGCTCAGGGTCGAGCCGAAGCAGGGCCGTGCGACCACCGACAAAGCGGTGACGATCGAGGAGCCGCGTGGAATAATCCACAGCGTCGGCATCGAACTCGATAACAAGGCCCGGACGCTCAAGCTGCTGTCGGGCGTCCGCGGTACCCTTCAGCCCGAAAGCCCGTCGAAGTGAATCCCGCCCGTCCTCCCGTCCTGAACTCGCTGCCACCCCACCGCCGTGCGGCGCGCACCCTGCTGACTATTGCGGTGGTGCTGGCGCTGACCGCGCCCGCGGCCCGCGCCGAGAAGGGTGATCGCGAGAAGCCGATCAACTACTCGGCCGAGACCGGCGACGTCAACTATCTGACCAAGGTCGGCACGCTGACCGGCAACGTGATCATCACGCAGGGAACGCTGTCGATTCGCGCCGACAAGATCGTGTTCCGGCAGAACCCGGACAATTCGCTGTCGGCCTCTGCCTACGGCAATCCGGTGAGCTTTCGTCAGAAGCGTGACGGCGTCGACGAGTATTTCGAAGGCTACGCGCAGCGCGCCGAGTACGACGGCGCCAAGGAGTTCCTCGAGCTGTTCGACCGCGCGCTGCTTCGGCGCGGCCAGGACGACATCCGCAGCAACTACATTTCGTACAACGCGGCCACGGAGCTCTTCAAGGCCGAGGGCCGCGCCGATGCCAAGGGGCTTTCCGGCGACGCCGACCCCGGGGCGCGCGTACGCGGGGTGTTTCAGCCGAAATCCGATTCACCGCTGTCAGGCGCTGGCAAGGGAAAGGACGGGGGAACGGACGCGGGCAAGGACGCGGCCAAGGCGGCTCCCAAGGCAGCATCCCCCGACGCGCCCGCAGCGCCGCTCAAACCCGCCGGCGAAATCGCAGCGCCCGCTCCGAAGTGAGCCACCTCTCGGTCGCGCAGCTGGAGAAGCGCTACAAGGCGCGCACCGTCGTGCACGACGTCTCGCTCGACGTCGGCAGCGGCGAAGTCGTCGGGCTCCTCGGCCCCAACGGCGCCGGCAAGACAACGTGTTTCTACATGATCGTCGGGCTCGTCGCCGCCGACGGCGGCCGCATCGAGCTCGACGGCAAGAACCTGTCGCGGCTGCCGATTCATGCCCGGGCGCGGCTGGGGCTGTCCTACCTCCCGCAGGAAGCGTCGATCTTCCGCAAGCTCACCGTGGCCGAGAACGTGCGCGCGATCCTCGAGCTGCAGGACCTCGACGCCGACGTGCTGGCCAACCGCCTCGACGCGTTGCTGGAGGATCTGTCGATCTCGCACCTGGCCGACGCCCCGTCGGTCAGTCTTTCCGGCGGCGAGCGGCGGCGCGTGGAAATCGCGCGCGCGCTGGCAACCCGACCCCGGTTCATCCTGCTGGACGAGCCGTTTGCAGGTGTCGATCCGATCGCCGTGCTGGACATCCAGAAGATCATCGGCTTCCTCAAGGAGCGCGGTATCGGCGTGCTGATCACCGACCACAACGTGCGCGAGACGCTCGGGATCTGCGACCGCGCCTATATCATCAACGAAGGTCGTGTCCTTGCCTCCGGGGCGCCGGGGGAGATCGTCTATAATGAGTCGGTGAGGAAGGTCTACCTCGGAGAACACTTCCGCCTCTGATCCAGGTGCAGTGAGTCAGAATTTCGCTCGATAGAGCGCGGCAGATTTGGCCGCCATGCTGCGTTGCTCGACCTCACCGTAGCACGGGCTACGGTTGCGGTCTCACGCCTTGCCTGACAGCCAAATCCACTCGCTCCTTTATCTTCGGAACTTCTGACTCACCACACCAGGAGCGGCTCGCTACAGATGAAGCAGACCCTCCAGCTCAAACTCAGTCAGCATCTCACGCTGACGCCCCAGCTCCAGCAGTCGATCCGGCTGCTGCAGTTGTCGACGATGGAACTCAACGCCGAAGTCGACCGGCTGCTGCAGGAAAACCCGCTGCTGGAGAAAGCGGAGGACGACGAGGGTGCCCCCGTCGAATTCCCGCTCGCCGGCGCCACCCCCCCATCCGACTCCGAGGCGCGTGCCGAACGCGGCGAAGAGCCCGACCGCGCGGACACCGAGCCGATCTACGACACAGCCGATGCGGCGAACAGCGGCGCGGAGGTCGAGCGCGCCGATTTCGAGGACTACTCGTCGGGCGACTCCGACTGGGGCGGGAACTCCGGATCGGACGACGAGGACGATGGCTTCTATCCGCAACAGGTCGCAACCAGCACGCTGCGCGACCATCTCAACCGCCAGCTCGCCGAACTCACCCTGGCGACGCGCGACCGCCAGATCGTGTCGGCGCTGATCGACGCCCTCGACGATGACGGCTATCTGAGTTCGCCCCTCGACGAGATCGCCGGAATGTTCTCGCAGGAGTTCGAGATCGACCCCGACGATCTCAACATCGCGCTCAAATACGTGCAGAGCTTCGAGCCGGGCGGCGTCGGCGCGCGCGATGCGGCCGAATGCCTGGCGCTGCAGTTGAAGTCGCTTCCGGAGACGACACCGTGGCGCGCCGAGGCGCTGAAGGTCGTTTGCGGACACCTGGCGCTTCTGGCGGCGCGCGACTACACCAGGCTGAAGCGGTTGCTGCACACCGACGACGCCGGCGTGCGCGCGGTGCGCTCGCTGATCACGAGTCTCAATCCCCGCCCCGGCGCGTCGTTCGCGAAGACCGAGGCGAACTACGTGATCCCGGACGTCGTCGTCAGGAAGGTCCGCGGACACTGGATCGCATCGCTCAACGAGGCGGCGATGCCCAAGCTGCGACTGAACCGGATCTACGCCGACATCCTCACCCGCAACCGCGAATCGTCGAATCAGCAGCTTTCGGCGCAACTGCAGGAAGCGAAATGGCTCATACGCAATGTCCAGCAGCGCTTCGAGACGATCCTGCGCGTGGCCCAGGCGATCGTCGAGCGGCAGCGGCGCTTTTTCGAACACGGCGACGTCGCGATGCGGCCGATGGTGCTGCGCGAGATCGCCGAGATGCTGGATCTGCACGAGTCCACGATCTCGCGGGTGACGACGCAGAAATACATGCTCACCCCACGCGGCACCTACGAATTGAAGTACTTCTTCGGCAGCCATGTCGCGACCGACACCGGCGGCGCGGCCTCGGCGACGGCGATCCGCGCGCTGATCAGGCAGCTGATCGCGGCGGAGAATCCGAAGACGCCATTGACCGACAGCCGCATCGCCGATCTGCTGGGCGACCAGGGCATCCTGGTCGCACGGCGTACCATCGCCAAATACCGGGAGGCGCTGCAGATTCCTCCCGTCAACCTGCGCAAGGCGCTGTAGCGCTGAAACGGCCTTGCGCACACCATCGCAGCGACAGAAGGAGAGCCTGATGAACCTGAATCTCACCGGCAATCACCTCGAGATCACGCCCGCGATCCGCGACTACGTCATCGGCAAGCTCGATCGCGTCACTCGCCATTTCGATCACGTGATCGACGTGAACGTCGTCATGTCGGTGGACAAGCTGCGACACAAGGTCGAGGCAAACGTGCACGTGCGCGGCAGGGACATCCACGCGGAGTCGATCGAGGCCGACATGTACGCCGCGATCGACGCGCTCGCCGACAAGCTCGACCGGCAGGTGCTGAAGCACAAGGAGAAGGCTGCGGTGCACCGCCACGACGTCGCCGAGATCAAGCGCGACGTCGCCGCCGACGAAGCCCGTCCGGGTGGCGCCGGGACGGTGCCGGGGGCACTCAACGAGTGAAATCCTAACGCGTATAATCATCGCGCGAACCGGCGGGCCGTCAGCCACCTGACCGCCCGCCGGTTTACTTCCCAATCCCGATCCCGAATCCCGACCCTC
>JAAFGU010000260.1 GCA_010365205.1 Aromatoleum sp.
TGCAGTGATGATCGATCCCAAGCCGCTCCTTCAGGCTCATTTCCCATTGGAATCACGATAGCCCCTTCAGGCTCACATGCCATTGGAAGAGGCTTACGTCAGGCAAAATTTGTCGAAATGTTAACCTGATGCCGATTTGGGTCGATTCGGCGGCAGCAAGCTCGGCGCTCTCCGCGGCCACCGGCTAGCCGAAGCCGGCAGTACTGGGGGGACCGAAGACGATTTCCGGTTCAATCCTGTGTGTCGGCATCAGCGCTCAGGGCGCTGTGGCGAACGGCCCGGGTGCTCCGTCACAGTGGCATGAGAGGAATCCATGTTGGGTCAAATTATTACTTGCCTGCTTCTTTCGATGATCACGGCCGGGACCGCGTCCGCGCAGGGCGGCGATCTGGTTTTCGCGGTCACCGAGGGCGTCACTTACCAGGCTACCCCGAAGGAAATCCGCGACAAGTTCGCGCCGCTGGCCGAAGTCATCGGCCGGGCCGCCGGCAGGCGTGTGCGGACGGTACTGGTGCCTGCCTACGACGATATGCGCGCCGGCGCCGCGAAACAGGAATACGACATCGCGTTCGTGCACCCGGCGCACGTGTCGATGGCCGAGATCAAGGCTGGGCGGTACAAGGCGATCGCGTGGACGTCCGGCTACACCGAGTACACGGTCTCGCTGATGATGAATGCGAACCAGCCGCTGAAATCGATGACCGATATGAACGGCCACACTCTGGTCACCCCCGACCCCGATTCGATCACCGCGGCGATGGTTCGCGCGATGTTCCGCGGCGAAAAACTGACCGCGGCGACCGGCAAGGAAGCCACGCCGGCGACCGTCAGGGTGATCACGACGCGCTACCAGGACGCCGTCCCGTTCTATCTCGAGTACGGATTTGCGCAGGTTGGCGCCACCGCGGCGAACGCCGTGGTCAAGGCGTGGACGGCCAAAGGTGGCAAGATTCTCGCCAAGTCGCGCCCGGTTCCCATCAAGCAGATCATCGTATCGACACGGATGCCCGCCGACGAGCAGCAGAGGATTCGCGACGCGCTGATCGCCATGCGCGACTCCAAGGCGGGCCGCGATGCGCTCGAGGCCGTCGGTTATACGGGCTTCGTCGCACCGAACGCGGAAATCGAAAGCGCGACCATCGCATGGCTCGGCCTGTGATGAGTCCGTAGCCCTCGATTGCGGCCACGCGGACGGTGACCCGCACGCGGCGAGAGCTTTCGCGCGCCGGGCAATATTGCGCGGTCAGCCGGTGGCGACCTCCAGCGCCTTGGTCGTCGTGTAGTACTTGGCCAGCATGTTCGGCACCTCCCAGCTCGGCAAGGATCCGCTTTTCACGTAAGCGAGAAACTGCTCGGTGACCTGTCCGAAATGGGCCTCGTGGCCGACGTGGTAGGCGGCCGGAACCGCGACTCTCCATTGATCTGCCGACCGGTCCGCGTCCACGCCGGGATATTTCTCGTGCAGCCGCTTCAACGCGTGTTTCAACGCATCGTGAAACGCCGTCCCGCCGGTTCCAGCGAGCGGTTCGATGTACAGGACCGGTTGATACCCTTCGGCCTCGCCTTGACGGATCGCGAGGCTCGATCGTGTTCCGCGCATGACCGAAAAGTGCGTGTCGCCCGCCCCGGCGGGGGCCTCGAAATTCCAGCGTACGGAAACCTTGGCATGCACACCCTTGATCCGGTAGTCGATTTCGCCGTTGGCGTACGTGTGCAGGCTCCCGTTGCTCTGGATATCCTTTCGCAGATACGCGGGATACGTTTTCAGCTGCGTCACTTTTTCGAATTGGGCCGGACTGATTTCGGTAGGCCAGCGCTTGGCACCCAGGATCCGGATCTCCTTTCGATAGTCCAGGATCTCATCCGGGAAGCATTCCCACTGCACCAGATCGACCAGGTGCGTGGTGATGTCCACCAGACCGTCGCCCTGTTGCGCGACGTCGAAAAACCACGCCGGCCGCTTGATGGGCGTACCGGAGACGAGTTTTGAAAAGTAATGGACGCTTTCCTTGGTGACCGCCGGATTCTGTTCGCTGCCTTGCAGCAACTCGCCGAATACCGATTCGATCGCCGAAAATTCCTTCTGCAACAGCGTGGTGATCTCGTGCCTTTCGGTCATGATGTCGTAGAGCAGCACGCCGTTCTCGCCCGCGACGGCAAAAGCCCTCACCAATGATTCGAATCCGGCGGTGTCGATCGCCATCGGTTTATCGGCAAGGACGTTCATGCCCGCGGCTACGGCGTGCGTCAGATACTCGGTTTTTCGCCGGTTGTTTCCGGCGATGACGACAACGTCTCCGGCCCGATCCGCGACAAAGGCTTCCAGAAAACCGCTGCCGGCATGGAGTTGCATCTGCCACCGGGTCGGGTTTTCCGCTCTGCCGTTGTAGCTTTCTATCTTTCTGAGGTAGTCGTCCAGGTCCGGTCCTTCTCCGGCATAGACGTGCACTGCCGCCTCGACGTCGGAATACATTTTCTTCTGCACCAGCGCCGCATGGAAGTGGCCGGGGTCGAGGATGGTCAGCTTCATCGGGCGTCCATTTCGGCAAGATAGGATCCGAACCATATTAACCCGACGCCGACTATCCGCATCCTGCTCTGGTTCGGCAGCGCGCTCAGAAGCGTCCACTGCGGCGCCAGCGTTCTTTGCGAAAGGGTGCGTCCCGAATGGCTGCCGGAGACATCGCGGCAAACGATTCCGGGCAGCGAAACCTGAACCGTGAAATCGATCGGCTGAGTACCGTTTCCGGCGCTACCGCTGCGATCGGGGAGATCGGGGTCGCGCATTGCCCGCCGCGCGCCGCGCGCCCTTGCCGGCGGCGTAGTGCGCTTCGGCGATCTGGTCGGCGGCAATCTCGTCATGCAACCATTGCCGGAACAGGGCGAGCTTGGCGGAGTTCGCCGTGCGCGCGGGGTAGACGAGCCAGAACTTTCGGGGCACCGGCGCCACAATGTCGAACGGCCGCACCAGAATGCCGTTGCGCACGTCGTTGGCCAACAGCGAACCACGCGCGAGTGCAACGCCCTGCCCCTCGGCCGCCGCCTGCATGATGTGCGAGGAATCGTTGAAGATCGGCCCGCGTGCGGGCTCGGGCCAATCGAGGCCCGCCGCGTCGAACCACGGCTTCCACGGCTCGTCTTCCGCACGCAGTAGCGTGTATCGCGCGAGGTCTTCCGGGCGCGCCGGGACGTGACCGCCCGCGATGCGCGGGCTGCACACCGGAAAAAACCAGTCGTCGAGCAGATGTTCCGCGGTGACCCCCTGCCAGCCGCCGTGGCCGTAGCGGATCGCGACGTCGGCGTCGTCACGCTGAAAATCCACGTTGGCCATGGCGGCGCGCACGTCGAGATCGACATCCGGATGCGCGGCGAGGAAACGCCCGATGCGCGGCAGCAACCACCGGGCCGCGAACGAAGGCACCACGCTCACCCGCAGCAGTCGCGGATTCACACGCGCGGTGATCTCGTGGACCGCCGCCGTCAGTTCGGCAAACGCAACGCGCACGCGGCTGGCGAAGCGTTCGCCCTCGTCGGTGAGGCGAATGCCGCGTCCCGCGCGTTCCACCAGGCGCACGCCCAAATCGGCTTCGAGCGATTTGATCTGGTGGCTGATCGCCCCGTGCGTGACGCTGAGCGAGTCCGCCGCTCGCGTGAGGCTGCGTTCGCGCGCAGCGGCCTCGAATGCCCGCAATGCCTGCATCGGCGGCAGGCGAATGGCCATGTTCTAACCCCTTTAATGTGAATGTTGTTCACATATTGCCTGAAAACTAATCGATTGTCATCGATGCTAAAGCTCCATAAAGTCAAGACCATTGCAAGATCCTATCAGGAGCGCATCATGTCAATAAATCTATCAACTGGACACCCGGGCGTCCGCTCGCGCAGTGACTCCACCAGAATGCGAAGCGGTGAGGAGCGCCGTCGTCCCGAACCGGCCGCTCGTGCCGGCGACACCCGGCCTCTTGCCATTGCGGCCGTTCCGGCGCAGGCACCCTGTTGCGCCGGCGATCCTGCGACCGACATTGCCGGACCGGCGGTATTTACCGTCGTTGCGGCGGCGCCCGCGAACCGCATGATCAACATGCGCACGCCGGTGATCGTCGTCGGCATCGCGGTGATTGGACTCCTCGTCGCCGCGACGGCTCGAATTGCCGTCGGCGTCGGAGGCGCCGCGCCGGCGGGCGCTCGCGCCGGGCCGACTCGCGTCTCGACGCCCGCA
>JAAFGU010000261.1 GCA_010365205.1 Aromatoleum sp.
CATGCGTCGTCATCGAGTAGAAGTGGCCGGTGGCGAACTTGACGTTTTCACCCTCCCCGGTGGTCGCGATGTAGTCGACGTCGTCGGGCTTCATGCCGGCGTCTTCGAGCACGCCGTCGTGGCCTTCCTGCGCAAGCGTCATCGGGTCGCGCCGTCGGATGCGGTCGCAGCGCTTGGCGAGCCACTCCTGTTTGCCGTTTTCGACCCTGAACAGCGCGGATTTCACGGCGCCCGAGCCGATGTCGATACCAATGGTGATAGTCATGTCCTCGCCTCCGCGGTCTTGCCCTCGTCGACCACGGCGCGGTAGGCGAAGGTTGCGCCGCCGAGCGCGCCCGTGTAGATCGAGTCCGGATCGATGTTGAGCGTGAGCTCGCCGTAGTTCTCGCGGACGAGGTCCTTCAGCGCCTTCACCGCCGCCTCGTTCTTGGCGACGCCTCCCGTGAACGTGAATTCGTTGCGGATCCCGCCGGAGCGCGCAAGGATCGACATCGCGCGCAGGATGATCGCGCGATGCAGTCCCGCCATGATGTCCTCGCGCTTGTCGCCGAGCGACAGCCGGTCGCGCAGCTCGGCGCCGGCGAACACCGTGCACGTCGAATTGATGCGGATGGTCTTGGTCGACTTCATCGCCATCGGCCCCAGCTCGTGCAGGCCCATGTTCATCTCGTCGGCGATGTAGCCCAGATACCGTCCGCATCCGGCGGCGCAGCGGTCATTCATCTGGAAGCCCTCGACGATGCCGTTCGGATCCACCTGGATCGCCTTGGTGTCCTGACCGCCGATGTCGAGCACCGTCGCGGTGCCGGGGTACATCATGTGCGCGCCCAGGCCGTGGCAAAGGATCTCCGAGCGGACGTGTTCCTTCGAGAACGGGAGCCGCGCGCGGCCGTATCCGGTGCCGACGACGTAGGTCTCCTCCATCGGCATGTCCAGGATCCCCTTGATCGGAGCCTCGACCTGCGACCTTCGAGCCGCGGTTTCGGGCAGGACCACGAAGGTCCGCTCGAGCGCGGCGAGCAGGTGGCGCTTGATCGAGTCGCCGTATACGCGATTCTCGACCTCGATGATCGAACGGTCGAAAACGTTGAGCAGGAAATCGTAGCGGATGCCGGATTCCTTGGCGACGGTCTCGCCGGTGGCGAGATACTGGCTGCCGGCGATATCGCGGAAGAAGTCCGACTTGCGCTTGGCGCCCGGCGCGAAAAGCGACGGCGCTTCCGTGGACAGGCGCTTGAACACCTCGGTCAGCGCTTCGCCGACCGCTTGGGTGCTGTCGCCGAACTTGGCGGTGGCGAGGCTGCGCTGGCAGGTTTGTTCGAGGTCGCCCAACTGCTCGAGGTACTGCTCGGAGCGGAAGTCGCGCTCGAGCTGGCCGAGGAACCCGTCCAGCTCGCCATTGAGCGCCTTGGTGCTGCCGAGCGCCGCGCGGAACAGATGGAAGCGGCTGTTGACCAGCGCCTCCTGCTTGGCGATCGCCGCCGCGGTGTCGTAATTCGAGCGCGAGTTGGTGATGCCGCGGCCCAGGACGTTCTGGTCCTCGTCGATGACCACGGCCTTGGTGGTCGTCGAGCCGAGGTCGATGCCGATGAAGCAGCGCATGGTCTTCCCTTTTTCAGTGCGCGAGCGTCGCCGCGCGCTTCTGCTTGACCATCTGGAAGTAGCTCTCCAGCCGGTTCTTCACGTTCGCCGCCGAGAAGTAACGCGGATCGACCAAGTCGGTCTCGATGAACGCCGCCGGCTTGCCGGTGCGCCTCTCGACCTCGCGCAGGATCAGGAGCTGGCCCGCCGAGAAGCTGTTGCAGCTCTTGATCGAGTTGATCAGCAGTCCGTCGGCCTGGTATTCGTCGATGTACCTGCAGATCATGTCGATCCGCGACGGCAGGTTGAGGTTGGTGTAGCAGCCGAGACAGTACTCGGCGAGCGACTCCAGCGGACGGTCGGCGTCGTGGCGGAAGCCGAAGTCGTAGAGGCCGCCGACCTTCGCATACGTCGACGACACGACCACCGCGCCTTCGTCGTAGAACATCTTCCAGAACTCGCGGAAGCTGGTCCAGTTGGGCGGGCCTTCGACGACGAGGCGATAGTTTTCCTCCGTCATTTCGCCTTCGGGCGTCATCGGGCCCCGGCCTTCGCGGACGCGCTGGTCGATTTCCTCGCGCAGCACGCGGTAGAACTGGGTCGCTTCGGGCGTGCCGCGGAACGCGGTGAAGATCGGCCCGATGTAGTAGACGGCGCCGAAGTAGCCGTCGATCGGCGACGGGCGATTCTTCGCCGACTGCAGCACGCGGACGAGATCTTCCTCGGCCTTCTCCGACTCGCGCATGTACTGGCGCAGCCGGTCGATGTCGAACTTGACGCCCGAAATGCGTTCCAGCGTCGGGATCACGGTTTCCTTCAGCTGCTTGACGACGTAGTCGCGCATGTTCGGCGCGATTTTGCCTTCGCCTTGGTACGGGACGTGCAGCATCACCGTCTCGCAGCCATACTTGTGGCGGATCAGCTCGAACCACTTCATGAAGGTGAAGCAACCGGTGTACGAGAGCAGCAGGACGTCGGGCCGCGGCAGCGGATCGCCGGTGGGGCCGATCTCGCCGCCCATCATCATCCCGAGGTCGGCCTTCACGTAGGTGCACACGTCCTCGGACTGGCCGTCGCGCTCGGCGTCCATGATCATCTTGCCGGACTTTTTGCGCAGGCCATTCTGCAGCGCGTTGGTCTCGGGCAGGCTACGCGCGAAGTCGAAGCACATCAGGAGCTCGTTGAGGTTGCCGGGGACGAAGGTCGCCGACACCTTGCGGTTGTCTGCTCTTGCTGTCGCAAGTTCCATGTAGTTGCGGTTGATCAACTCCTTCTGCAGCAGCATCGCGTCCTCTTTCTGGACGTTCTGCGGCTTCTTCACGCTGGCGGGCATTGCGGCGGTCGTGGTCATTGTCGTTTACTCCTCGTGCGGGCGGCCCGTCAGGCTGCCGACCAGAGTTTGATGGAATCGGCGAACGTTCCGGCCTGCTCGCGGATCGGCGCCATCTGGCCGGTGTTTTCCGCGTATTTGAACGCCGTGTGCGGCACCTTGTGCTTCGTGAGCACGTCCTGCAGCATCGGCCGCTCGAGCAGCGCCGGGTCGCAGAACGATGGCGCGGCGAAGATGACGCCTTCCGCGCCGCGGGTCTTGACCTGCTTCAGCAGGAACACGCCCTTTTCCTCTTTCGTCGTCTCGTACTTGGCGGCGGTCGTCGCCGAGCGGTGCAGGAAGGCTTTCGACAACTCGTCCAGCGGGTTCGCATCGGCGGGCACTTCGTCAAGGAGCCAGCGCGTCACCAGCATGAAGTCGTCGTCGACGATGTAGCAGCCCGCCATCTCGATCGACTTGATGAGCCCGAGGGGCGGCTGCTCGCAGAACGCGCCGGTCAGCACGATGCGCGCGTTGTCGCGTTTCGGCCGCGGCATCGCATCGGCCGCGGCGAGGTACTCGCGGACGAGCAGCGTGTGCTCCTCCGGCGGCAGCACCATGCCCGCGCGCAGGACAAGATAGACCTCGGAGGTCGGCGCCTGCCACGGCTTTTCGGCGCGGTACGCATACAGCTCCCGAATCGCCGCGCGGTTCTCGTTGAAGACGCGGATCGACGCGTTCAATTCGTCGTCGGTGATCGGCGTGCCGCGCAGCTTGCCGAGATCGGCGCGCAGGACTTCGAGTTCGCTGATGTAGAACGCGCCGCCGATCGCGTCGACGTAATTCTGCGGAACGTCGATGTAGCGCACGTACTTGTCCTTGAACAGAATCTGCCACATCCCGGACAGGTTGCGGATCACGTCGCAGATCGACGGGAACAGCATGCCGTCGAGGCAGTCGAGGCGGCCGGTCAGCCCGAGCTCGACCGTCGAGCGCGGGATCCGGCAGATGTAACTCTGGTAGTACGCGTCGCCCTGGATCACCTCGAGCTGGTCGCCGCCGCCGAGGATGCCGACTGACAGCATGCCCGCGGCGTGAATCAGCTCGCGCGGCACATAGACCGGCATGTAGCCGATCGCCTTGCGTCCGGGGACCGCGGCTTTCCACTGCTTGACCGCGTTGAAGTCGAGGTCGTCGAACAGCGCCTGGCAGCGCTCCACAATCTTGAGGACGGGCGGAATGTCGGCCATCAGCGGTGCTCCCAGTTGGGTTTGCGCTTGGCGATGAAGGCGGCAAGGCCCT
>JAAFGU010000262.1 GCA_010365205.1 Aromatoleum sp.
CCGACCAGCGCGCCCGGCGTGCTCGTCGCTGCGCTTGCCGCACGCCGCGCCGCGGCGGCCGGCGCGATCAACGTCGTCTGCTGCGACAATCTCCCGCACAATGGCCGCGTCGTCGAGGGCATCGTCACCGCGTACGCGCAACGGCGAGACCCGGCGCTTGCCGAGTGGATCAGCGCGAACGTCGCGTTTCCATCGACAATGGTCGACCGCATCGTTCCGGCCACGACCGGGGCGGACATCGCGGAGGTCGCGCGGCTGCTCGGCGTCGTCGATGCCGCTCCGGTCGTCTGCGAACCCTTCGGCCAACGGGTCATCGAGGACCGCTTCGCAGCGGCGCGGCCCGCGTGGGAGGAGGCCGGCGCCCAGCTCGTCGCCGATGTCGCGCCGTTCGAGACGATGAAGCTGCGCCTGCTCAACGGCAGCCACTCGACGCTCGCCTATCTGGGCTTCCTCGCCGGGCACGACTTCATCTGGCAGGCGTCGTCGGATTCGCCATTTGCCACGCTGATCGAGCGGCAGATGGCGGAGGAAATCGTGCCGACGCTGGTCGCACCTCCCGGCATCGATCTTCGCGAATATGGCCGGGAGCTGATGACACGCTTCCGCAACCCCGCGCTGCCGCACCGGACGCAGCAGATCGCGATGGACGGCTCGCAGAAGATTCCGCAGAGGCTGCTGAACACCATTCGCGATCGGTTGGCCGGTGGCGGCTCGATCGCGCACCTGACGCTGGCGGTCGGAGGCTGGATCCGCTACGCCAGCGGAACCGACGAGCAGGGAAAGCCCATCGCCGTGTCCGATCCGATGGCGCCGGCGTTCGGTGAGATCGCCGCGGCGGCCGGCGGCGATCCCGCGCGCATCGCGGCCGGATTTCTCGACCTTGCCGCTGTCTTCGGCGCGGATCTTCGGTCACACGCGCCGTTCCGCGCGGCCGTCAGCCACGATGTCGTCGCGCTTTTCCGCGACGGCGTCCGGGCGACGCTTGCCGCGCACCTTGCCCACACCTGACCTGGAACTCCGACCGATGGCCCCCGTTCCGCTGAACCTCCATCCCGACCGCCTCTTCCCCGCCGATCCCGCGACGCGCGGACTCGCGCGCCGGCTCTACACGACGGTCAAGGACCTGCCGATCGTGAGTCCGCATGGACATACGGACGCGCAGTGGTTCGCCGACGACACGCCGTTCGCCAACGCGACCGCGCTGTTCATCGTGCCGGACCATTACGTGTTCCGGATGCTCTACAGCCAGGGTGTTGCGCTCGAGGATCTGGGCATTCCACGCACTGCGCACGCGGGAGAGGGCCGCCCGCTCGAACGGGACACGCGCAAGATCTGGCGCACGTTTGCCGCGCACTACCACCTGTTTCGCGGTACGCCGACGCGTATGTGGCTCGACCATGCGTTTGCGACCGTGTTCGGGATCGACGAGCGTCTGACGCCGGCCTCCGCAGACCGCTACTTCGACCGGATCAACGACTGCCTGGGCCGGCCAGAATTCCGTCCGCGCGCGCTTTTCGAGCGCTTCAAGCTCGAGGTGATCGCGACCACCGAATCGCCGCTCGATCCGCTCGTCCATCACCGCAGGATCCGCGACAGCGGTTGGAAGGGCAGGGTGGTCACCGCGTACCGGCCCGACCCCGTGGTCGATCCGGAGTTCGACGGCTTTCGCGAAAACCTGCGCGAGTTCGCCGCGCTGACCGGTGAGGATACCGCGCAGTGGGGCGGCTACCTCGCCGCGCACCGCAACCGCCGCGCGTTCTTCAAGTCGATGGGGGCGACGTCCACCGACCATGGCCATCCGACCGCAACGACCTGCGACCTTCCCGAATCCGCGTGCCAGCGCCTGCTCGATCGCGCGTTGGCCGGCACCGCGTCGCCTGACGAAGCGGAGCAGTTCCGCGGACAGATGCTGACCGAGATGGCGCGGATGAGCCTCGACGACGGCCTCGTCATGCAGATTCATCCGGGCAGCTTTCGCAACCACAATCCGCGAATCCACCGCGATTTCGGACGCGACAAGGGCGCCGACATTCCGGCTCGGACCGACTACGTCCGCGCGCTGAAGCCGCTGCTCGATCGCTTCGGCAACGAGACGAACCTGACGGTGATCCTGTTCACGCTCGACGAAACCGTCTATTCGCGCGAACTGGCGCCGCTCGCCGGACACTACCCGATCCTGAAACTCGGCCCGCCGTGGTGGTTTCACGACAGCCCCGAAGGCATGCAGCGCTTCCGCGAGCAGGCGACCGAGACCGCCGGTTTCTACAACACGGTCGGCTTCAACGACGACACGCGCGCGTTCATGTCGATCCCGGCACGACACGACGTCGCGCGGCGAATGGACTGTCGCTTCCTGGCCACGCTGGCGGTCGAGCACAAGATCGGCGAGGACGAGGCGTTCGAGCTGGCGCCGCTGTTGGCGTACGGCTTGGCCAAGGCGGCGTACAGGCTGTAACGCCGACGGATCACGGAAAGCCGACCAAGACGAACGTCCGGGCGGATCGCCGCAGGCACCTGACGTGACGTGCCGGAATCGCGCTCGCGCGACGCCACGTCGGCGCCGTGTCAACTCTTCGCCCCCGATGCCGATAGTAGAATGCCCCTCGTCATCGTCATGCCAGTCTCCGGACCTGCCGTCTTCGCGGCACCCTCGCTCGCGGCGCTGCTGACTGCCGCCGTTGCGCTCGTGTTGCCGGGACACGCCCACGCTGCCCATCCGGTTCTCACCGAGGACGCGGGGACGCAGGGCGCCGGGCGTTTCGAACTCGAGCTCGGGTTCCAGCGCACGCGCGACGACGGAGGACGCGGCTTCGAATTCGGGCCGCAGTTCTCCTGGGGCGTTCGCGACGATCTCGATGTCATCGTGCGCCCGACCTGGCTCGATCTGTCGGGCGACGGGACGACAAGCCGCGGGATAGGGGACACCTCGCTGGATGGCAAATGGCGATTCCACGAGCAGGGGCCGTTCGCGCTGGGGATTCGCGCGGGGATCAACGTGCCCACTGGCAGCGCAGCGCGCGGTCTTGGCGCCGGTCACGCGGGTTTCCACGGCGTGCTGATCGTGTCGTGGACGGGGAACGCGCTTGCGTTCTACGCCAATGCCGGCGCGATCCATGTCGGCTCGGTGCCGTTAGAGCGGCGCGACCTTGCGCTGGTCTCGGTCGCGGTCGTATGGACCGTCCACCAGAGGCTGCGGCTGTCCGCGGAAATCGGCACGGCCAGCAACCCCGACCCCGAGCGCGGGACCTGGCCGGCCGTGGCGCGTTTCGGGGCGATGGTAACGGTCACACCCTGGCTCGACGTCGACGCCGGCTATCAGACGCGGCGGAATCACGCGGCTCCCGAGCAGACGATCCTCGCCGGAGCGACTTTGCGCTGGTAGCGCGCTGCGGTCTACGCTGCCCGGTGCTCGCGGGCGGCGGGCGATGGAGTCCCGCCGTCGCAGCGGCAAAGCCTCCCCGGTGATCGCTCGCATCGAGCGCCCGCATTGCGGCGAGGGGAGGCCGCGCGTTCGATCAATCCGAAAGCCGGTGCCGGAACGATTCACTTTCCTCCGCCCGGCCGCGACTCTATGATGACGATCTGACGGCACCCGCCGCGCCGGCGGCGAGACGCCGGGCAAACCCAGGAGTCCTCAATGATCGAGTTGAGAAAGGCCGGAGAACGAGGCCACGCCAATCACGGCTGGCTCGACTCGCACCACAGTTTTTCGTTTGCCGACTACTACGACGCCGCGCACATGGGGTTCGGGCCGCTCCGCGTGATCAACGAGGACCGCGTTCAGCCCGGAATGGGTTTCGGCACGCATGGCCACCGCGACATGGAGATCATCAGCTACGTGCTCGAAGGACAGCTGGAGCACAAGGACAGCATCGGCACCGGCTCGATCATCGCGCCGGGGGACGTGCAGCGGATGAGCGCGGGCCGCGGCGTAACGCACAGCGAGTACAACCCGTCGCGGACCGAAGGCGTCCATTTCCTCCAGATCTGGATCCAGCCGAAGGTGACCGGGATCGATCCGTCTTACGAACAGAAGCACGTGGCTGCCGAAGCCAAGCGCGGGCGGCTGAAATTGATCGCTTCCCCCGATGGGGCGGATGGTTCGGTGACCATTCATCAGGATGCGCGCGTTTACGCGGGGCTGCTCGACGGCGCCGAGTCGGCGTCGCA
>JAAFGU010000263.1 GCA_010365205.1 Aromatoleum sp.
TCCTGCGCGGCAACGCCGTCGCCTGCCCACGCGTCCTGCGCGCGGCGCTCGCTCAGTCCCCCGTCGAGCCGCCGCAGCACGACGTCGCGGTGCCCGTCGGCAATCGTCGCCGGCAACAGCACCGGCTGTCCGCGCGCCCAGTCGTGGCGGGCGAGATAGTGGGCGACGCTGCCCACGATGTCCGCGTCGCTCGTCCAGAGATCGGTGCGCCCGTCGCCATCGAAATCGATCGCAAAGTTGCGGTAGCTGCCCGGCATGAACTGCGGAACGCCCATCGCGCCCGCGAACGATCCTTTCGACGCGGTCGGAGCAACGTCCAGTTCGCGCGCCAGCAGCAGAAACTGTTTCAATTCGCCGCGGAAGAACGCCGCGCGGCGCGGATAGTCGAACGCCAGCGTCACCAGCGCGTCCAGCACGCGGTAGCGGCCCGTGTATCGGCCGTAGAACGTCTCGACGCCGAGGATGGCGACGACGATCTCGGCGGGAACGCCGTACTCCGCTTCGGCCCGGTCGAGTTCGGCGGCGCTGGCGTTCCAGTACGCGACGCCGGCGTCGATGCGCGCCGGCGACAGGAACTGCGGCGCATAGTCGTACCATTTCGGCGGCTCGAGCAGTGGACGCTGCATCGCCGTGAGGATCTGCGGTTGATACCGTGCGGCGGCGAACACGCGCTTGAGCGCTGCGCGGTCGTAGCCGTGCTCGGTGACCATCTCGTCGATGAACGCACGGACGTCCGGTCGCATCGAATAGCCGGTCGCCGGCACCTTCAAGGGAGTCTTGTCGGCGGCCGTGTCGGCGGCGATTGCGGACGCCGCGGCCAGCGCGCACAGCACGGCGATTAGGATTCGGAGCACGATCCGGGGCGGAGGGATGCGGGGGCGCGAATGGTATCATCGTCGTGCTCTCGCCGCCGATCGATTCGCCAGGCGCCACGCCCGTACCTGCCTTCATGAGCTTCGCGTACTACCCGCTGCTGCGCCCCTTCCTGTTCGCGCTCGACCCCGAAACCGCGCACGATCTCGCGTTCCGGAGCCTGGATGCGGCGACGAAGATCGGCCTCGTCGGCGCGATGACGGCCAAAGTCGCCGCGTCGCCGGTGACGGCGATGGGGCTTTCGTTCCCGAACCGGATCGGCCTCGCTGCGGGACTCGACAAGAACGCGGCGCACATCGATGGTCTCGCGGCGCTCGGATTCGGACACCTCGAGTGCGGCACCGTGACCCCGCGGCCGCAGCCGGGCAACCCCCGGCCGCGCCTCTTCCGGATCCCGGAAGCCGAGGCACTGATCAACCGGATGGGCTTCAACAGCGCGGGGATGGAGCGCTTCCTCGTCAACGCGCACCGCGCGACCTGGGACGGCATTCTCGGCATCAACATCGGCAAGAACTTCGACACCGCCAATCACAGCGCCGTCGACGACTACCTGACCTGCCTGCGAGCCGTCTGCCGCCGCGCGTCGTACGTCGCCGTCAACATCTCGTCGCCGAACACCAAGGGGCTGCGCGAACTGCAGGCCGAGGAGGCGCTGAGCGGACTGCTGGCGGCGCTGAAGTCCGAGCAGGCGAAGCTCGCCGATACGCACGGCAGGTACACGCCGATCGCGATCAAGATCGCACCCGACCTCGAATCGCAGGCGCTCGACGACATCGCGCGGCTGCTCGTGAAACATCGGATCGATGGCGTCATTGCGACCAACACCACGGTGTCGCGCGTCGCGGTGAAGGGGCTTCCCCATTCCGACGAAGCGGGCGGCCTCTCCGGCCGGCCGTTACGCGCGCAGGCGACCGAGGTGATACGGGCGCTGGCCAAAGCGGTCGACGGCGCGCTGCCGGTCATCGGCGTCGGCGGGATCGTTTCCGGCGCCGACGCAAAGGAGAAGATCGACGCCGGCGCGACGCTGGTGCAGATCTATACCGGCCTGATCTACCGCGGCCCGCAGATCGTTGCCGAATGCGCCGAAGCGGTGGCGGCCGCGCGCTAGGGCCGCGCGTGGACGAGGGTCTTCGCGTCCGCGACGGCCACCGTCGTGCCCGACTGATTGCGGCACTCGTTGACGTGGTGGGGATTGAAGTCGCCGATGAGCCCGGCGCCCAGGACCAGGTGGGTGTCGGTGACCGTCAGCGTGCGCGAAAATGCGTCGCCGACCTTCACCTCGTCGTACCAGTGCCCGCTGTCGTCCAGGCCCAGCGCGGTTTTCATCGGAATCCCCTTTTCAGCCTGCGCGGGGCGTGCGCGCGCGCAGCGCACCCAAGTCGTCGAGGCACAGGCAGGTGAACGCGAGCCCCGCGTAAAGCGGCGCCAGCAGGTTGACGAAGGGCACGAACGACAGTGGCGCAAGCGTCAGGCCAAGCGCATACAATCGACCACGCGCGCGGCGCAGGACCGTAGCCCGCTCGTCCTCGCTGGCGTGATCGGCGAGCGCATCGTACCGGAAAAGACGCTGGCTCAACCACGCGGCCAGCAGCAGCGACAGCGGAATCCCGACCATCGGCACCAGCAAAAACGGCAACGTCAGCAGCCATAATGGCACCCACACCGCGAACGTGGCGACGGCATTCATCGCGCCACCCCACAGCGTGCCGCCGCGCTTGCGCTCGAGCCCCGGGAAGTAACGCGCCTCGACGACCCGCGTGAACACCGGACCGGCGAGCACGGCGATGGCCGCCAGCGCGAGCGCGCCCGCGACGAGCAACAGCAGCAGAAACGCCGCGACACTGCCGCCGGTAGTGACCAGCCATGTCAGCAGCGCCGACATCAGGCCTGCGCCGGTGAGCGCGTCCGCGACCGCCTTCGTGATGGCGGCCAGCAGCGGCGTCCAGAACACGAGCGCAAGCGTCGTCACCAGCCCGGCCGCCGCAGCGAGCGGCAGCATCACGAGACCGAGGACGCGCGGATCGAGCAGGAGGGGCGCGGCGCGAGCCAGTGCGCGGCCGACGGAGTTCATCGGCGCGCCGCGTCGTCTGCGTGATACGGCTCCCAGCGAAAGCCGCCCGCTTCGACTCCGGCGACGAGATATGCGAGTGCGGTGTCGAGTTCGGCCGGCTCGCCTCTGACGCCGAGTTCGAGCCGACGCCCGCCATCGGGCAGGAACGACGGCAGGCTGAAGAGCTTCAATCGCGGAAACCGCGCCACGCTCTCGTTCATCAGCGGCAGCAGCTGACTCTCGCCGGCGCCGAAGACGACAATCGCCCGCTCGCCTTCGGGCGGCATGGTCAGAGTCGGATAGTGCGTCGCCAGCACCCAGTCGAGCATCGGCCACGCCATCTGCGGAAAACCGGGAAAAAAGTGATGGTCGCGGATCGAGAACGACGCGACGCGATTGACCGGATTGGGGATGATCGTGCTGCCAGCGGGAAATTCCGCCATCAGCACGCGATGCGGGTAGGCGGCGGCGCCGAACTGCGCCTCGATCGCGGCAACGGCTTCCGGATGACGCAGGAGCGCCACTCCGAGCGCCGCGGCCGCCGCCTGCCGCGTCTGGTCGTCGGGCGTCGCCCCGACGCCGCCGCACGAAAAGACGATGTCGCCACGCGCGAAAGACTCGGAGAGCGCCGCGGTGAGACCGGTGCGATCGTCGCCTTCGTAGCGCGCCCACGCCAGGCGCAAGCCGCGTCGGCCGAGGGTCTCGATGATATGGACGAGATGCTTGTCGGCGCGCTTGCCCGACAGGATCTCGTCGCCGACGATCAGCGCGCCGATGGATTGGGGGCGGACCACGAATTCGATCTTTGCCGGCCTTCGCTTGTGCTATCGCCGTCGCGCGAAAACGTGGTCCGTCCCTGGATTGGTCCCCGGCTTGCGCGGGAGACCGCGACGTTCACGACCGGCGCAACAAAGCGGGCGCTGCGCGCGCTATTCCGCCGGCTCCGCATATTTTTCGTTGAACTGCGCGAAGGCGCTGCCGAACGCGCGGTCGATCAGCGGCTCGGCCTCGACCAGCCGTGCGCGATCGCTGCGGAAGCGCTCGGCCAGGTCCTCGGCCGTCATCGACAGCGCCTTCTGGCCCTGCCGGTTGGTGAACAGATAGGTGCCGCGCAACGGGCTGACCCAGGCCAGCTTCGCAAACGCCAGTTGCCCGTCCTCGGCCTCGAACTCGATCCACATGCCACGCTCGAGGCTCTGCGCGATCTCGAGGAACTCGTCGTCGAGAATCTCTGGCTCCTCGANNNNGGTTTGGCCGGCGCCATGGCCAAGGCCAGTTGCTCGGCCTTCGCCGCAGCGGCCTCGTCCCCGGCCGCCTTGGCGATCTCGGCCTCCGCCTTCGCCTGTTCCGCGACCGCTGCGGTGGGCATCGCCGCCGCCACCAGCGACGGCTTGACCGCCGCCGCGTGCGCCTCGACCAGATTGGACATGAACTGCTCGCGCGCATCGGGCGGCCACGGCACGTTGTGCACGCCGGACGACATCCGCTTCAACAGCGACGGCAGCAACGCAACCAGGTGCTTGCGGTCTTCGGTTGCCCTCTTGGGCTGCACGCTCCAGACCAGGTCCTCGAGCGTGGCGACCGCTTGCGCCCAAGCCTCGCTCTCTTCGCCGTCCTGCATATACACGAGCTCGAGCGCGGACTGCCACTTGCTTCGGAGGAACTCGGCGAGAAAGTTGGGAAGCGGATATTCCTCGACGCGCCGCTCGATCTCCGCACGCGCGACGACCGTCGCGATCTGCTGCCGGTCGCGCTGGTTGATCTCCTCGGCCGTCGTCAGGATGTTGGTCTCGGCGGCCTTCTCCTCTTCGGCGAGGAAGCCTTCGAGTTCCTCGCGCAACTCCTCGAAGATCGCAAGATTGTCGGAGAAATCGTCGAGAATCCGGTGGACAATCGCATCGATCCGCTTGTACAGCGGATCTTCCGGGCCCATTGCCGGGGCCCATCCGAGCCCCGCCGCGGCCAGCGCGTTGACCAGAAGGCGCGACGGATGCGTTCTCTTGGCAAAGAAGGCGCTGTCGAGCATCGCCGCCTTCAGCACCGGGATCTGCAGCCGCGCCAGCAGCGCCTTGATGCCGTCCGGCAAGTCCTTCGTCTCGAAGATGAAGTCGAACAGCAAGGCGACCAGCTCGATGGTCATTGATTCGAGCTGATTCGCCCGCTGGCCGAGCGCCGACTCCTGCAGGTCCCGGAGAACGTTGTGCTTGCCTTCGGGGATGCCCGAAAACTGGATGAGGGCGCCGCCGCCGAGATCGAAACCGGTTTCGCCGGCCTGCAGCCGCGCGAGGCCCTCGCCGAGCATCGGCGACGACATGATCGGCGTGCCGGGTATGTACCCGGACGGGGTCGGCGCCAGCGGCCCGGACGGAATCCAGCGCGGGTGCACCCCGATGTCGATCGACGGAAATTCGAGTCCGCCTCCGGCCGCGGCCGCCGAACCGCCGGCCGGCATGCCGAACGGGCTGGCAGCGCCGGGCGCGAAACC
>JAAFGU010000264.1 GCA_010365205.1 Aromatoleum sp.
GCCGCTCCGCCGCCTCGACGGTCCGCCTGCGTCCGACCGCGCACTGGCGCAAGTGCCGAAACCGGAAACCCCGCGCGCCTTGGCGGCGGAAGCCCCGTTGCGCCGTCTCGATCTGCCATCGGCGGCGGGCCGCACGTTGACGCCGCTGCAGATTCCCGAGTCGGCGGGCAAGCCCGCGCTCGTCGAAGCGCCGCCGCGACCGCTCGATCTCGCCGCCGACGATTGCGTCGACGACCAGAAACGGCGCGCGCGGCGGAACAACGTCTCCTACGCGCCGATGGAAGAGGTGGTGCGCCAGTATTGCTATTGCATGGCGCCGTTCCTCGCCGACGTCGCGAGCACCGCCGCAATTCGCGTCAAGCTCATCGCCGACGATCCGGCGTTGACGGCACGCGCCGGAACGCTGGACAAGGTCTGTCTCGACGGCGTCCGCAGCGGCCGCCGCTTCGCACCGTGACGATGAACGCCTGCGCGGCAATCCGCTACCGCATCGCGCCGCTTGACCCGCACGCGCACACGTTCGGGGTCGGGCGCACCGTCGCCGATCCTGACGCGAACGGTCAGCGCTTTCGCCGGCCGGCCGGGATTCCCGGCAGCTACCCGGTCCGCGCGTTCGCGCCGCATTTCGTTTCTGTGCGGGCCGAGGGCGTCGGCGTATCGGTTGCCATCGTGAAGGAAGCGTACGATCTCCGGCGCTCGGGCGAGGCGCTGACGGTCCACGCGTTCCGGCGCGACGAACTCATCGTCGTCCCGCTCACGCTCGCCGAGCCGCCGCAAGACACCTGCTGGATGGCCGTCGACAAGATGGCCGGCGATGCCGAACGCGCGCGCCGCGACGCGCGGCTCGGTGGCGACGCTACAGCTTGACGGCAGGGTTGAGCGTGTAGCGCCCGGACACCGACGCCTGCGCCAGAACGTGCCCGGCCATCGCGGCGCGCGCATTGGCGCCGGTGAATACGCCGTCGACCGGCAGCCGCGCGACGTCGAGCGCATGCAGCGTAAATACGTACCGGTGGGCGATGGCGTCGTTCCACGGCGGGCACGGCCCGTCGTAGCCGAAATAACGGCCAGCCATATCCGGATCGCCCACGAACCAGTCGGTATAGCTGGATATTCCCTGACGGGCGCCGCGCGGCGCGTGCGGTCCCGGCTTGCCGCGAGCGGTCACGCCATCGGAAAACTCGCCCCTCGCAATCGCCGCCGTGTCGGGCGGGAGGTCGATCAGCACCCAATGGAAGAAATCGACGCGCGGCAGCGATGCCGGCACCACGCGGCCTTCCTGGTTGACGTCATCGCCGCGCGACGGGACGTCCGGGTCGTGGCAAATCAGCGCGAGCGAATACGTGCCCGCGGGAACTCCCGTCCATTCGAAGTCGGGATTTCGATTCGCGGAGAGCTTGACGTGCTGCACCGGGTCCGGCGAGGCGAACGCGAACTCGGCGGGAATCGCGCCGCCGTCCGCGAACGCGGTGGTCGTCAATTTCATCTCTGCTTCCAGTGGGGCGGAATCGTCTTGTCGAAATGGGGCAGTGCCTCGATCCTCGCCTTCCAGGCGCGAAGCCCGGGCGTGAGCAAGGCGTCGGAATCGAATTCCGGCATCTTGACCTCGCAGCGCTTCATGAATGCGACCATCGGATAGAACGCGTAATCGGCCGCCGACAACGGGCCGGCTAGAAACTCGCCGCGCATCGCCTTCGTGAACAGCGCGTACTCGTCGACCACTGCCTTGCATCCGTTTTCGAACTTTGCGGCGTCGCGTTCTTCGGTCTTCGTGTAGAACGCCTGCTCGATCACCGGATCGATCGCCTTGTCGAAATAGTTGTCGACCTCGAGGATCAGGCGCCGGACGAGCGCGCGTGCGCGCGCGTCGCCCGGAAACAACCGCGCGCCCGTCGCCGGCCACGCTTCGTCCAGGTACTCGGCGATCGCGTTCGACTCGTAGAGCGCGAAATCGTCGTCGACCAGCACCGGCACGCGGTGACGCGGGTTGAGCGCCAGGAACTCGGGCTTCTCCGTGTCTTTGGCGGAGAACGACAGCACCTTGAGTTCGTAGGCAAGCGCCTTGTGCTCGAGTGCGAGCTGCGCGCGCCACGCGTAGGGCGATCCCGAACCGTAGTAGAGGACGAGGCTCATCGCGGCGAACGCCGGGTCGAACCGCCGGGGGACCGGGTTGTGGCTTGCTGCGCCCCCGTTTCCCGTTTCGCCGGCGCCTGCGCCGAGCGCAACGCGTCGAGCGACGCCCTCTGCAGTTCCATCGTCTTGATGCTCATCTGCATCATGTTCAGGCTCATCTGCAGCCAGCCGTCGACGACCTTGAGCTCGTCGATCTTGCGCTGGATCTCAGCCGGGTCGAGCGTCACGAACATCGCGGCCGGATTCGGAAACGGCATTCCGCCCATCGGGTTGGCGAATACTGCGGCGGGCGTTCCCTGAGGGGCCGCGCCCGGGACGCCGAATCCCGGCATCGGGACCCCGAACGGATTCCACATCTTCTGCATGAATTCCAGTGCATCCTGGGGCGAAAGAGGGAAATCCGGCGGCGGGTTGGACGGTGGCTGGGTCATTGTGGCTCCTCGCGGCGTGGAAAGCCGGTCATGCGCGGAGCGAATCGAGGTTCGCGACGGCAGCCCGGCTTTTTTCGCTATCATCGTGGTCCATGATGGACAAACGTGCAACCTTGCTGACGCAGCTTGACGCCGCGGTCGGTCCGACGCAGGTCCTCACGGCCTCCCTCGATGTGGCGCCCTTCCTCACCGACTGGCGCGGCCGCTTTCACGGCCGTGCGCTGGCCGTGGTGCGCCCCGGCACGACCGCCGAGGTCGCCGACGTCGTGCGCGCCTGCGCCGAATGCGGCACTCCGATCGTTGCGCAAGGCGGAAATACGGGGCAATGCGGGGGCGCGACCCCGGATGCCGACGGCGATTCTGTCGTCGTTTCGCTGACCCGTCTGAACCGCATCCGGGCGCTGGACCCTGACAACGCGACCGTCACCGTCGAGGCCGGTGTCCCGCTCGCCCTCGTCCAGCAGACCGCCGCCGAGGCCGGCCTGTACTTTCCGCTGTCGCTGGCAGCGGAAGGCAGCTGCACGATCGGCGGCAACGTGTCGACCAACGCCGGCGGCATCGCGGTGCTGCGCTTCGGCAATATGCGCGAGCTCGTGCTGGGTCTCGAGGTCGTGCTCGCGGACGGACGCATCTGGGACGGTCTGCGCGCGTTGCGCAAGGACAACAGCGGATACGACTTGAAGCAGCTTTTCATCGGCGGCGAGGGTACGCTCGGGATCGTCACCGCTGCGGTGCTGAAGCTTTTCCCGGCCCCGCGCTCGCGCGCAACCGCGCTCGTCGCGCTGTCCGATGTCGAAGGCGCGGTGCGGCTGCTGCGCGCACTCAAGGCGGCGCTCGGCGACCGGCTTACCGGTTTCGAGCTGATGTCTGCATTTTCGCTCGCGCTGTCGCGCAAGCACCGGCCGACGTTGCCGAACCCCATCCCTGGTCACCCATGGTACGCGCTGATGCAAGCCGACGACAGCGCGGCCGACTCCCCCGTCGCCGTGGAGCTCGAGCGCTCGCTCGGTGCCGCGCTCGAGAACGGCACTGCCCTCGACGCGACGATCGCGCAGTCCGGGGAGCAGGCGCAGGCTTTATGGATGATGCGCGAAAACATCGCCGAGGCGCAGCGGCGCGAAGGACCCAACATCAAGCACGATATTTCGATTCCGGTGTCGGCAATTCCGCGCTTTCTCGCCGAAGCCGCGGCCGCGCTGAGCGCGGCGATGCCGGGTCTGCGCTTCGTGACCTTCGGCCACCTGGGCGACGGCAACCTGCACTACAATCTCGCCGCGCCGGAGGGGGTGGTGCCCGACACATTCATGGCACAAGCACCAACCGCCAATCGGATCGTCCACGATCTGGTGGCCGCCCACGCCGGCAGCATCAGCGCGGAACACGGCATCGGCCAGTTGAAGCGCGGCGAACTGGTCCGCTATAAGAGTGCGGTCGAGATCGAATTGATGCGCACGGTCAAGGCGGCGCTCGACCCGCAGGGTATCCTCAACCCTGGCAAAGTACTGTAGGAGCAGCCGGGAAATGGGCAAAGTCGTCTTCTGGATTCTCATCGTGTTCGCCGCGCTTCTCGCGCTGCGCCTGCTCAATGCCGCCAA
>JAAFGU010000265.1 GCA_010365205.1 Aromatoleum sp.
GTGAATCGCGATTTCTTCATGGGCCTTCCCTCCGCAGTAAAATCCTGCCAGAAAAGTCCAGCTATTGCTGTCTACCGTTTGGGGAAGCTTACGCGTAGGCGCGCGCTAACACGACGGTTCATCTTGCATCCTGCAGCAGACACCCTTGAACGTACACAGGCCAAACGGCAATCCCAGGTGCATATCGTCAAAGTTTATGACGAGGGGGTAGTCGCCGGCGGTCCGCAGCCGGCGCTCGGCGCTCAGACGAATCCGAGCACGGGATTGGCAAACGTCTGGACGTTCGGAAACAACTGGGGCAGTGCCGCGGCGGGCACGCCGAACCACGACGCGAGCGTTGCGCCGTACTGGTCCATTGCCGTGGTCGGAATCCATTGCCCTTCGTCGCCGGCGTCGTCGGGACCGGCGAGCGCCAATGTCGGAAACTTGCCGTAGAACGTGCCGCCCTTGACGGCGCCACCCAGCACCAGATGATGGCTTCCCCATCCGTGATCGGTGCCCGCATTGGCGTTGACGCGGAACGTGCGGCCGAAATCGGACAGCGTGAACGCGGTGACCTGCGATCCCACGACCAGGGCGTCGGTCGCGCGCTGGAACGCGGCGAGCGCCGGTCCGAGTTCGCGCATGCGATCGCCGTGCTCGCTGCGCTGGCTCGAATGCGTGTCGAAGCCACCCAGCGCGCAATAGAAGATCTGCCGCTGGACGCCCAGCACGCCGCGGCCGGCGATCAGCGTCGCGACTTTGCGCAACTGCTGCGCCAACCCCGAATCGACGCCCTGGAATGCCGTATCGACCGCTGCTACCTGGCCGTTGAATACCGCGTTGATCTTCTCGGCCGACGCGAGCGCCAGTGCCATGATGTCGGCAGCTTTGCCGACGATCGTGCTGTCGCGGTCGACCCGCAGCAGCCGATTCATCGACTCGTAGCGCAGCCTGCCGCTCGGCGATTCGATGTCGCCGGCAAGGCCGTTGTTGCCGTCGCCTGGAAGCGCCAAGGGGATCGACGTCTCGCCGATCGAAAACAATGCGTCACCGGCAAGCGAGAGCACCCCCGGAATGCCGAAGATCATGTTGCCGGCGTTGGTGGCATCGGCGACGCGCCCGCCCCAGCCGGTCGTCGCCAAAGCATTCGGCACCAGCCCCTGCCACTGCAGCTGCTGGTCCGAGTGCGAAAACAGGTTGCGCGGCGCCTTGCCGGTGCCGCCGACGTATTGGGCACGCGTCAGCGGCGCGACGAGCGTGCCGACGTTGCAGACGACCGTGAGCTTCGTGGCCGCGAACAGCGGTGCCAGGTCGCGCAATTCCGGATGGAGCCCGTAGCGGCGGCCCGGCGACGCCGGCAGAATCGGCACGAGTTCGCCTTCGCCAATCGCCGCGCCCGAGCGGCCGCGAACGTTCGCGTACTGTGCGTAGTCGTCTAGCGGCACGACCATGTCGTTGCCGTCGTTGCCGCCGTAGAGAAAGACGCAGACCAGCGCCTTGTAGTCAGTCGCCGCCTGAGCGTACGCCGACGGCAGCGCGAGCCCGGCCAGACGCGGGAAGACTTCCGCCGCCGTCAGGGCACCCGCCGCGGCGAGCAGCCGCCGGCGCCGGGCATCGAATCGCTGCGGTTCGTCCGCGCGGCTACCTGCTGGTCTGGAATTGGAATGCCGTCGCGGCCAGGAACAACGCCGCCCGCGCGCGCTCCTCGGGATCGCCGGCGTCGAGCGCGGTGACGGTGTTGTAGATCTCCCTTTTCATCCCGGGTGGCATCGCGCCTCCGAACAAGCGTGCATCGATTTCGGCAAGCAGCGCACGCGGGTTGCCCGCAAGCGCAATGTACGGCCCGAGGGGGAGTGCGCTGCCGAACGATCCGGACACCTCCTCGTCCCGAGTCAATCCGCCTTCGTAGAGCATCCCGTAGACGAAGTTGCTGCGCGCGAGCACGGTGTTGGTGTTGTGTATCCCCATCGGTGGCGCGATCACGCTGGTGCCGGGAATTTTGAATTCCGCGGGAAAATAGTTGAACACCGTCGGCGCGTAAAAAACGTCCTGTCCCATGCCCTTTGCTTCGTCGTCGAGGCCGATGCCGTCGCTGGTCGCGCCGAGCGTGCGCAGCACGGCCGTGATGAATAGCGCCGGCTCGCGGAAGCGCCCATAGCGCGGATCGCCTTCGGGCGTCGTGCGCGCCTCCGGGTCGAGCAGAAGTGCGCGCACGACCGCTTTCATGTCGCCGCGGATTCCGGTGCCGTTGTCGTCGAACGCCGCCGCGACGCGATCGACGTATTCCGGGCTCGGGTTTCCCGTCACGAACTGGCGAATGAGTTGACGCGCGATGAAGGGCCCGACGTTCGGGTGCAGGAAGATGTTGTTGAGCGCCACCTGCAGATCCGCCTCCGCGCTCTGGCCGGCAGGCAATTCGATGCCGCGGAAAAGGCGCTTGGCCGAGGCGTCGTGCTGGCTCGGGACCGCGATCATCGGCTTGGCGTAATAGCGCTCGTCGTCGCCGCCCTTCGGCTGCGGCGCATCGAACACCGGATAGGTCCAGCCGGTCAGCGCGCGGGCGAGCGAGCGCACTTCCGGCTGCCCGTACGTCGGCACCGGGTTCCCCTGCGCGTCGACCAGCGGCGTGCCGTCGCGCTTCAGCTCCACCAGGCCGATCGAGAACAGCTGCAGCAGTTCGCGCGCGTAATTCTCGTTGGGCTCGGTCATCTCCAGCGGATCCGCCTTCGCGTTGTCGACCATGTCGAGGTAATGCCCCATCGCAGGCGACAGCGTCGCGCGCTTGAGCAGGTTGCCGAAATTGCCGAACGCCTCCTCCGCGAGCATCTGGTGAAAGCGTGCCTGCACGTAGGCGGTCTCCATGTCGGGGTCTTTCATTCCCGAGATGACGAAGATCTGCGACAGCGCCCAGGCAACGCGCTGGCGCAGCTGGTCGGGCGCGGTCAACGCGTTCTGGAAGAATCGCCGCCGCAGCTTGAACAGCGTCAGCTGGTCTCGCGCGCAGGCATAAGTCGCAGACGTGCGTGCCGCGCTGAACTTGCAGCTATCGTTCTCGTCGAGCGAGACGTACGAGAACTCGGCGTCCGGATAGCCGGACGGCGGAAGTGCGAGCTGCGCGTCGACCCACGCCGCAGGGCCGATCTGCATCACCCGCGCCACGTCTCCCGGCGTCGGACCGAAGCTGCCCTGATCGAGCAGCCGGAACGCGTCGCGCTTCGCCTGCGTCGCCGGATCGCCCGCCAGCGGCAACGCGTAATAGGCAATGCCTTCGTAGGCGAATTGCGGATACGTGCGCTGAACGTAGTCCCGCTCGGCATCCGACGCAGTAAAGAAATGCGTTCGCGTCGCCGTATTGTAGAAGCGATGGATCGGCAATCGGTCGAAAGCATCGCCGGCGTACGCGTAGAAGACGATGCCTTCGTCGACGAACTGCGGCAGCGTCTGCAGCACGCGCAGCCGCTCGGCGGGATCGGCCGTGTAGAAATGCGCCCCGGTCGTCGTGTTGTAGAAGCGATAGATCGGCGTCGTTCCCGGCGTCGCCGCCGCAAGCGCACGGTACACGGCGCCTTCGTAGAGGAGTTGCGGCCAGCGCGCGATGAAGGCGGCCCGCTCGGCCTCGTCGGCGGTGTAGAAGTGGACGCCGGTGACCTGGTTGTAGAAGCGGTAGACGTTCGCGTCGCCGGCCGCCTTGCGCATGGAGCCGAAAACCGGCGCCGCCCCGACCGCGAAAACGAGCAGCAGCCAGCCGGCGACGATCGCGAAGCTGCAAAAGGGCAGCATCCAGCCGGCGGCGTGTCGTGCGACGCCGTCGGTCGCCGCCGCGATCGTTCGGCCCGTGTCCTCCGCCTGATTACGCAATCGCCTTTCGATCATGCTCCCCGGACTCCCCGCGCCATGAGTCGACGTCCGGTCCGCCCTGACCGGCGCTCGAGATCAATTCATGCCAATGTCATAACATCGCACGATGGGAACGGGGTGTCAATTCCAGCAAAGCGGAAAGCCGTTGTGCAAAGAGCGCGGCCCCCGGACGGGCTCCGCTGTCGCCCGAGCAACCCCGTCCGGGACAGATGCTCATGCAGCAGGCGCCGCCCGCATCCGGAAAAGACGCCCGCTGAGGAAGCCGGGCGCGGGGCCGATTCGCGAACGCCCACGCGCCGGAGAGCGC
>JAAFGU010000266.1 GCA_010365205.1 Aromatoleum sp.
CGGGGACCACGGCCCCGCAGGGCCGGCGGCCGCAGGCAACGAGGACGGGCAGGCGCGTTGCGCCGGGGCCATCGACATGCTGGAACAGTATCTACCGGTTCTTCTTTTCATCGCGGTCGGCCTGATTCTCGGGGCCGTCCTGCTCGCAGTCGGCAGCGTGGTTTCGCCGTACCGACCGGATCCTGCGAAGCTGTCGCCCTACGAGTGCGGCTTCGAGGCGTTCGAGGACGCGCGGATGAAGTTCGACGTGCGCTATTACCTCGTCGCGATGCTGTTCATCCTGTTCGATCTCGAGATCGCATTCCTCTTCCCGTGGGCCATCGTGCTGCCGGAAATCGGCTTCTTCGGCTTCGTCGCCATGATGGTGTTCCTCGCCGTCCTCATCGTCGGCTTCATCTACGAGTGGAAAAAGGGGGCGCTGGAATGGGAATAGACCGCTTTATGATCGTGGAGGTCCTGCCATGAGCATCGACGGCGTTCTGGAAAAGGGCTTCGTCACCACGTCGCTGGATGCGCTGATCAACTGGTCGCGCAACGGCTCGATGTGGCCGATGACGTTCGGCCTCGCCTGCTGCGCGGTCGAGATGATGCACGCGGGCGCCGCACGCTACGATCTCGACCGTTTTGGCATCGTGTTCCGTCCAAGCCCGCGGCAGTCGGACGTGATGATCGTCGCCGGCACGCTGTGCAACAAGATGGCGCCGGCGCTGCGCCGCGTCTATGACCAGATGCCGGAGCCGCGCTGGGTCATCTCGATGGGCTCGTGCGCGAACGGCGGCGGCTACTACCACTATTCGTATTCGGTCGTGCGCGGCTGCGACCGCATAGTGCCCGTAGACATCTACGTGCCCGGCTGCCCGCCGACGGCGGAGGCGATGCTGTACGCGGTGCTGCAGCTTCAGAACAAGATCTGGCGCACGAACACGATCGCCCGCTGATGGCCACGACTCCCGAAGCACTGGTCGCGGCGCTGCAGGCGGCGCTCGGCGACGCGCCGCAGCGCGTTACCGTCGCGCTTGGCGAGGTCACCGCCGTCATTGCGCCCGACCGCCTGATCGACGCGATGCGGATCCTGCGCGACCGGCCGGAACTCAATTTCGCGACTTTGATCGATGCCTCGGGCGTCGACTACCTCGCCTATGGCAACGGCAGCTACGAGGGTCCGCGCTATGCGGTCGTCTATCACCTGCTGTCGCTGGCGAACAATTGCCGGCTGCGCGTGCGAACGTTCGCGGCCGACGACGAATTCCCGGTCGTCCCCAGCGTCATCGAGGTGTGGCCCGGCGCCAACTGGTACGAGCGCGAGACGTTCGACCTGTACGGGATCATGTTCCCCGGGCATCCGGACCTGAGGCGGATCCTCACCGACTACGGTTTTATCGGGCACCCGTTCCGCAAGGATTTCCCGCTGTCGGGCCATGTCGAAGTGCGTTACGACCCGGAACAGAGCCGCGTCATCTATCAGCCGGTGACGATCGAGCCGCGCGAGGTGACGCCCCGGATCATCCGCGAGGAAACCTACGCGGGCGCCGAAGGGTCCCGCAAGGCTTGAGCCGATGGCTGCGATACGTAACTACACAATGAACTTTGGACCGCAGCATCCGGCGGCGCACGGCGTGCTGCGGCTGGTGTTGGAGCTCGACGGCGAGATCATCGAGCGCGCCGACCCGCACATCGGGCTGCTGCACCGGGCGACCGAAAAGCTCGCCGAACACAAGACCTACCTGCAGGCGCTGCCGTACATGGACCGCCTCGACTACGTGTCGATGATGTGCAACGAACACGCGTATTGCATGGCGATCGAACGGCTGCTCGGTCTCGAAGTGCCGATTCGCGCGCAATACATCCGCGTGATGTTCGATGAAATCACGCGCGTGCTCAACCACCTGCTGTGGCTGGGCACGCACTCGCTCGACGTCGGCGGGATGACGACCTTCCTCTACTGCTTCCGCGAGCGCGAGGACCTGATGGACGTCTACGAAGCGGTGTCCGGCGCGCGAATGCATGCCGCCTATTACCGTCCGGGCGGCGTTTATCGCGACCTGCCGGACCGGATGCCGCGCTACGAGGCGCAGCACACGCGCAACGCAAAGGCGATGACGGCGATGAACGAGCACCGCCAGGGATCGCTCCTCGATTTCATCGACGCCTTCACCCAGCGCTTTCCGGGCTGTGTCGACGACTACGAAACGCTGCTGACCGAAAACCGCATCTGGAAGCAGCGGACGGTCGGAATCGGCGTCGTCACGCCGGAACGCGCGGCGGCGCTCGGATTCACCGGGCCGATGCTCCGCGGTTCGGGCGTCCCGTGGGACCTGCGGCGCAAACAGCCCTACGAGGTCTACGACCGGATGGAATTCGACATCCCGCTCGGCACCAACGGCGATTGCTACGACCGCTACTTGGTCCGCGTCGAGGAGATGCGCCAGTCGAACCGCATCATCAAGCAATGCGTGGCCTGGCTGCGGCAGAACGCCGGTCCGGTGATCACCGCCAACCACAAGGTGGCGCCGCCGTCGCGCGAAGAAATGAAGACCAACATGGAAGAGCTGATCCACCACTTCAAGCTCTTCACCGAGGGAATGCACGTGCCGCCGGGCGAGGCCTACGCCGCCGTCGAGCACCCGAAGGGAGAATTCGGCGTCTACATCGTGTCCGACGGCGCCAACAAACCGTACCGGTTGAAGCTGCGCGCGCCGGGGTTTGCGCATCTCGCCGCACTGGACGAGATGTCGCGGGGACACATGATCGCGGACGTCGTCGCGATCATCGGGACGCAGGACATCGTGTTTGGCGAGATCGACCGCTGATGCTTTCCGCCGGCGCACTGCAGAAGATCGACCGCGAGGTTGCCAAGTACCCCCAAGACCAGAAGCAGTCGGCCGTGATGTCGGCGCTCGCCATCGCGCAGGACGAGAAGGGCTGGCTGGCGACCGAAACCATGGACTTCGTCGCGCAGTACCTCGGAATGCCGGCGGTCGCCGTGTACGAGGTCGCCACGTTTTACGCGATGTACAACCTGAAGCCGCTCGGCCGCTACAAGATCACGATCTGCACGAACCTGCCGTGCGCGCTGCAGGATGCGGTCAAGGCGGCCGACTACCTGAAGCAGAAGCTCGGAATCGGCTTCGGCGAAACGACCGGCGACGGCCTCATCACGCTGAGGGAAGGCGAGTGCATGGGCGCCTGCGGCGACGCGCCGGTGTTGCTGGTCAACAACAAGCGGATGTGCAGCTGGATGCAACCGGACAAGATCGACGCTTTGATTGCTGAACTCGAGAGCAGCGCCAAGTCAGGCGTGAGATGAACGCGCCCGCGAAACTCCTCGACTACGGCCCCGATGCCATCATCATGACGGGCCTTACCGGCAGCAACTGGCGGCTCGACGACTACGTCAGGCGCGGCGGATACGCGGCGCTGAAGAAGATCCTCGGCGAAAGGACTCCCGCGGCGACCGTCATCGCCGAAGTCAAGAGGTCGGCGCTGCGCGGCCGCGGTGGCGCCGGATTTCCCACCGGGCTCAAGTGGAGCTTCATGCCGCAGCAGTTCCGCGGCGACAAATACCTGGTCTGCAATTCGGACGAGGGCGAACCCGGCACGTTCAAGGATCGCGACATCATGCGCTACAACCCGCATGCGCTGATCGAGGGAATGGCGATCGCCGCGTACGCGATGGGCTGCAAGCGCGGCTACAACTACGTCCACGGCGAGATCTGGGACGCGTACGAACAGATGGAAGAGGCGGTGGCCGAGGCCAACGCGGCGGGCTTCCTCGGCCCCGACATCCTCGGCTCGGATTTCAGCTTCCAGCTCTGCAACCATCACGGCTACGGCGCGTACATCTGCGGCGAGGAAACCGCGCTGCTCGAGTCGCTCGAGGGCAAGAAAGGCCAGCCGCGGTTCAAGCCGCCGTTCCCGGCGAGCTTCGGCCTCTACGGCAAGCCGACGACGATCAACAACACCGAAACCTTCGCCGCGGTGCCGTGGATCATCAACAACGGCGGCGACGCGTTTCTGGCGCTCGGCAAGCCGAACAACGGCGGGACCAAGATCTTCTCGGTGTCCGGCGACGTCGCGCGCCCCGGCAATTACGAGGCGCGGCTCGGCACGCCGTTCGCGACGCTGCTGGCGATGGCCGGCGGCATGC
>JAAFGU010000267.1 GCA_010365205.1 Aromatoleum sp.
CGTCACGCAGTCGCGCGCGTTGGCATCCGCCAGCCCCGCGCCTCGGCGCGAGCGCCCGCCGACGCCTCGATGCCCCGATCCCCGTTCGCCACCGCGTCCCGATGACGATCGGCGTCAAATTTCTGACGTATCCCGATCACTCCGGCTACGGCCTCGCCGCGCTGGCCTATGTCCGCGGCCTTCATAATGCCGGCGTGCCCGTGTGGTGGTCGCCGCTCGTCGTTCGCGGCAACCGGCACGTCGCGTGGCGGCCGGACGACGGTCTCGACGAACTCCCCGTCGCCTGCGAAGCGGCCGATGACGCCGCGCTGCAGGACGTCGCCGCGTTGGCGCGGGTGGCGGGTCCCAAGGCGTACGATACCGTCGTCTTCCAGACCGTGCCCGAGCTGTGGCCGCAACTCGCCGAACCGGGCAAGCGCAACGTCGGTTACACCGTGTGGGAAACGGATGCGCTGCCGCCGCACTGGCTGCCGCTGCTAAACGCTCCGGACAGTGTGCTGGTGCCGTCCGCGATGAACCGAGCACTGTTCGAACGTGCGGGCGTCACCAAGCGCGTGCACACGATCCCGCATATCCGGCGTCACGCCTGGAACGAGATCTCGCCGGCGGACAGCGCGGCGCTGCGCAGACAACTCGGCATCCCCGACGATCACTTCCTGTTCTACACGATCGGCGTGTGGGATCCGCGCAAGGCGCTGGCGGACCTCGTCGCCGTGTTCGCCCGCGAGTTCAGCGGGCACGACAAGGTGTCTCTGGTGGTGAAGACGTCGACGCGCATCCACCCCTTGGCACTCGACCGCGGACCGGCCGGAGGAATCGGAGAACTGGTGCGGACGATCGTCGACCGCGTCGCTGCCGAGAAGGGTCGCCCGCCGCCGCAGGTCGCGCTGGTCGCGGCCGACGGCGTGGCCGGCCGCGCCATCGATACGCTGCACGCGACCGGAGACTGCTTCGTCTCGCTGACCCATGGCGAGGGTTGGGGCATGGGCGCGTTCGATGCCGCGGCGCTCGGCAAACCGGTGCTCATCACCGGTTACGGCGGTCCCGCCGAATACCTGGGGCCCGACTATCCGGGTCTGCTCGATTACACGATGGTGCCGGTATCCGGATGGTCAGCGGAGGCGTCGTTCCGTTTGCCGCAGCGCTGGGCGCAGGTGGATCCGGTCGAGGCGGGCCGGACAATGCGCCGAATGGTCGCGCGCTATGCCGATTTTCTCGATCCCGCGGCGATCGCCGGCGAGCGGATCCTCAACCGCTACGCCGAGCCCGTCGTGGTGCGGCAGCTGATGGCGGCGCTCGATGGCTGACATCCCGAACATCTTCCATTTCGTCTTCGGCCTGCGCCCGCAAACCGAGCCGATGCACATCGCGCACTACCTCTGCCTCGAGTCCTGCCGCCGGGTGAACCGTCCGGACGCCATCCATTTTTACTATCTGAACGAACCGCACGGCGAATGGTGGGAGCGGATCCGGCCTCACCTGACGCTGCACCGCGTCGCCAGCGAGCGGCAGGTGGCCAATTCGCGGCGCTATCGGGACACCGAGGCAGGCCGGTTCATACAGAAGGCCGGCTGGACCTATGCGCACGAATCCGACTTCATCCGGCTCCGGGTTCTGCTCGAAACCGGCGGCGTCTACGCCGACATGGATACGCTTTTCGTCCAGCCGTTGCCGCTCCGGTTGTTCGGGCACGCGTTTGTGATCGGCGAGGAGCCGTCGCTGCCGAGCGCCGACGGTGTGCTGCGGCCGTCGCTATGCAATGCCGTGATGCTGAGCCGCCCCGGCGCGGCGTTTCCCGCACGCTGGCTGGCGCGGATGCACGAGGTATTCGACGGCACGTGGAGCCGGCATTCCTGTCAGGAAGCCGCACAGCTGTGGGCGGCGCTGCCGGATGCCGTGCATGTCGTGCCGCAGCGATACTTCTACCGGCACGCGCCGACGCGCGTCGGCGTCAAGGCGCTCGTCGAGGTGTTCGATCCGGATTTGCACGACGTGTACAGCCTGCACCTGTGGGCGCATCTTTGGTGGGACGAGTGGCGCACCGATTTCACCGCGTTCCACGCCGGCCTGCTCACGGAAGAGCGCATCCGGACCATCGACACGACGTACAATGTCATTGCCCGCGGCTTTCTCGATTGACACGCTTCGCGGGGGCGTCGCTCCACGCCGCATCAGCGCAGAAACGAAACGGATGGCGCATAGACGAAACGGGCGGCCCTGCGACCGCCCGTTTTGCCGCGGACGCGTGGACCCGCTACTCGGCCTTCCCCGAATCCGCCACGCGGATTCGGATGTGGAGATCGCGCAACTGCTGCTCGGTGACCGCCGAGGGCGCATCGATCAGCAGATCCTGCCCGCGCTGCGTCTTCGGGAACGCGATCACGTCGCGGATCGACTCGGCGCCCGCCATCATCGTGACGATGCGGTCGAGGCCGAACGCGATGCCGCCATGCGGCGGCGCGCCGTAACGCAATGCGTCGAGCAGGAAGCCGAATTTCTTCTGCTGGTCCTCGGGGCTGATCTTCAGCGCCGCGAACACCTTGGCCTGTACCTCGGGTTTGTGGATCCGAACCGAGCCGCCGCCGATTTCCCAACCGTTCAACACGACGTCGTAGGCCTTGGCGAGCGCGCTCCCCGGATCGGTCGCGAGGAGGTCCTCGTGGCCGTCCTTTGCCGCCGTGAACGGATGGTGGCGCGCCGCCCACATGCTCTTTTCCTCGTCGTATTCGAACATGGGGAAATCGACGACCCAAAGCGGCTTCCAGCCGGCCTCGGCGAAGCCGCGGTCGTGGCCGACCTTCGCCCGCAGAGCGCCCAGCGCATCGTTGACGACCTTCTCCCTGTCGGCGCCGAAAAAGATCAGATCGCCGGTCGCCGCACCGGTGCGCTCGAGGATCCCCTTCAGCAGATCGGCCGTGAGGAACTTGACGATCGGCGACTGCAGGCCTTCTTCGCTCGGCTTCGACGCGTCGTTGACCTTGATGTAGGCCAGTCCGCCGGCACCGTAGATCTTGACGAACGTCGTGTAGTCGTCGATCTCCTTGCGCGTCAACGTGGCGCCGCCGGGGACGCAAAGCGCGGCGACCCGCCCATTCGCCAGATCGGCCGCCGCCCGGAACACCTTGAACTCCGCCGCCTTCATCAGATCGGTGAGTTCGGTCAGCTTCAGCGGCACGCGCAGGTCAGGCTTGTCCGACCCGTAGTCGCGCATCGCGTCGGCGAACGTCATGATCGGGAACGGGTCGGGCAGGGCCACGCCCATCGCGTCGCTGAACATGGTCCGCACGAGATTTTCCATGAGCTCACGGATCTCGATCTCGCCGAGGAACGATGTCTCGACGTCGATCTGCGTGAACTCGGGCTGGCGGTCGGCGCGCAGATCCTCGTCGCGGAAGCACTTGACGATCTGATAGTAGCGGTCGAAGCCCGCCATCATCAGCATCTGCTTGAACAGCTGCGGCGACTGCGGGAGCGCGTAAAACATCCCGTGGTGAATGCGCGACGGCACCAGAAACTCGCGCGCGCCCTCCGGTGTGGACTTGTAGAGCGTCGGCGTTTCAATGTCGATGAAGCCGTGGCTGTCGAGGTACTTGCGCGCCGACATCGCGGCGCGGTAGCGCAGCATCAGGTTTTTCTGCATCGGCAGCCGGCGCAGGTCGAGCACGCGGTGCTGCAGGCGCACCGTCTCCGAGAGGTTATCGTCGTCAAGCTGGAATGGCGGCGTCAACGCGGTGTTCAGCACCGTGATCTCGTGCGCGAGCACTTCGATCTCGCCGGAGACGAGGTTCGCGTTGACGGTGCCGTCGGGCCGCGGCCGGACGAGCCCGGTGACGGCGACCACGAACTCGTTGCGCAGCGTTTCCGCGATCGCGAACGTCGCGGCGCGGTCAGGGTCACAGACGATCTGCACGAGGCCTTCGCGGTCGCGCAGGTCGATGAAGATAACGCCGCCATGGTCGCGGCGGCGGTGCACCCAGCCCATCAGCGTGACGGTCTGGCGCAGGAAGCGGCGGTCGATGCGGCCGCAATAGTCGGTGCGTTTCACGCGGTTCTCCAGGAAGCGGATCGATAGCAAGCGTTCAGGGGGTTCGGTGCGGGGCGGGCAGGGCCGTCCGACGGCGCGGGCCGCGCCGGCGTGCGGGGCCG
>JAAFGU010000268.1 GCA_010365205.1 Aromatoleum sp.
CGTGGACCAGGCCCGATTCGCCGCGCGCGTACGCCGCCCATACATCTTCCTGGAACGGGAAAGGGGTCCAGCCTTGCGCGGCGAACCAGGCGCGGGCGGCGGCGAAGCGAGGCATCCGCGGACGTTCAGGACGCCGCAACGACGTGCGACATCAATGCGGCGAAGGTCAGAGCCGAATGCGCGCCGAATTCGATCCCGATAATGCGGATGTCGAGGCGTTGGACGGCAGCGTCGGGCATGGTGCCCATTCTACCGGCCAGCGGTGACCGGTTACCGGCGCTCGCTGAGCTTGCCACTGTGAACAAAAAAAGCGCGGCCAGCAGGCCGCGCATCCGTCAGAGGAAATTGAAGCCTATGCCGCGACCCGGATGGGAATCGCAGGCGTAGTCGGTCGCGCCGAACGAAACTCGGCCAGCAGCTCCGCTTCCTTCGCCTTCGCCGCCTTCAGGTGCCGCTCCTTCACGTGGCCGTAGCCGCGGATGTGCTCGGGAATCTGCGCGAGCAGGACGGCCAGCGCGTGATTGTGCGGCGCGAGCGCGGCGAGCAGCTCGGCGATCAGGGTTTCATATTCCCCGATCAGCGCACGCTCCGTCCTCCGCTCGGCCGTCCTGCGGAACACGTCGAAGGGCGTGCCCCGGAGTTGCCGCAGCTTCGCCAGCACGCGGAACGCGCCCATCATCCACGGTCCGTAGGTTTTCTTGCGCGCGACGCCGGTCACCGGATCGACCTTTGCCAGCATGGGCGGCGCCAGGTTGAACTTGAGCGTGTAGTTGCCCTCGAACTGGCTGGCGACGCGCTGCGCGAAGTCGCCCTCGGTGTAGAGCCGCGCGACCTCGTACTCGTCCTTCACCGCCAGCAGCTTGAAGTAATAGCGCGCGACCGCTTCGGTCAGCGCCGTCGCGCCGGGAATCTTCACGCCTTCGGCGATGCGCACCCGGGCGACGAAGTCGGAGTATCGCTTCGCATAGTCCGCGTCCTGGTAACCGGTCAGGAATTCCGCGCGGCGGGCGATCGTTTCGTCGAGCGACGCCGAGATCCGCTGCGAATCGGGCTTCACCGACGGGATCGCCAGCGCCGAAACCTTCGCCGGATCGACGGCGGCGAGCCGTCCCCAGTGGAAGCTCTGCTTGTTCGATTCGATCGCCGCGGCGTTGAGTTCGATCGCGCGCAGGATCGACGCTTCGGACAGCGGCAAGAGGCCGCGCTGATAGGCGAAGCCGACCATGAACAGGTTGGTCGCGATCGAATCCCCCATGAGTCCGGTCGCGAGCTTCGTCGCGTCGAGGAACTCGGCATCGTTGGGGCCGACCGCATCCTCGATCTCGCGTTCCATCGAGCCCAGCGGAAACACGAGGTCCGGATCGCGGGTGAAGCCGGCCGGCATCACCAGTGCCGTGTTGATCAGCGCCCGGGTGACGCCCTTCTGCATCTTGGCGAGCTGCTCGTAGCCGACACCGGTCAGGATGTCACAGGCGAGAATCAGCTTCGCCTCGCCGGCGGCGATCCGCGTCGCGTGAATTTCCTCGGGCTGATTGGCGATGCGCACATGCGAAACGACCGCGCCGTTCTTCTGCGCCATCCCCGTCATGTCGAGCACGCTGACGCCCTTGCCCTCGAGGTGCGCCGCCATTCCGAGCAGCGCGCCGATGGTGATGACGCCGGTGCCGCCGATGCCGGTGACGACGATCCCGTACGGCTCCGCCGTGCCGGCGGGCACCGGGTCCGGCAGCGCCGGCAACTCGCTGGCGTCGGCCTTCTTCGGTTTCTTCAGGCTGCCGCCGTCGACATAGACGAAGCTCGGGCAGAAGCCGTTGACGCACGAGTAGTCCTTGTTGCACGACGACTGGTCGATCGTCCGCTTGCGGCCGAACTCGGTCTCGACCGGCGCCACCGACACGCAGTTCGACTTGATGCCGCAGTCGCCGCAGCCTTCGCACACCAGCTCGTTGATGAACACGCGCCGCGCCGGGTCGACGAGCTTGCCGCGCTTCCTGCGCCGGCGCTTCTCGGCCGCGCAGGTCTGGTCGTAAAGGAGAATCGTGCAGCCCGCGGTGTCGCGGAGCTGGCGCTGGACGAGGTCGAGGTCGTCACGGTGATGGATCGCGGTGCCGGCGGCGAAGTAGCCGGCCGGGTATTTGTCCGGCTCGTCGCTGACGACGACGATCTTCGCCACGCCCTCGGCGGCGACCTGCTGCGCGATCGCGGCGGGCGAGATCGGCCCGTCGACCGGCTGGCCGCCGGTCATCGCGACGGCGTCGTTATAGAGGATCTTGTACGTGATGTTGACGTTGGCGGCGACCGCGGCGCGGATCGCAAGCAGGCCGCTGTGATAGTAGGTGCCGTCGCCGAGGTTGGTGAAGATGTGCTTCTCGGTGGTGAACGGCGCCTGGCCGATCCAGGGCACGCCCTCGGCGCCCATGTGCGTGAACGTGTTGGTGCTCCGGTCCATCCAGATCGCCATCACGTGGCAGCCGATGCCGGCCGTCGCGCGGCTGCCTTCGGGCACGTTGGTCGAAGTGTTGTGCGGGCAGCCCGAGCAGAAGTACGGGATCCGCTCGAGGATGATCTTCGGCTTCGCCAGCGCCGCTTCCTTGGCGTTGATCCAGTCGACGCGGGCCTTGAGCTTCTCCGATTGCCGCGGGTGCAGGCCCAGCCGCTCGATGCGCCCGGCGATCACGCGCGCGATCATCGCCGGCGTCAGCTCCGACAGCGCCGGCAGCAGCCAGTCGCCGTGCGGGCGCACCCATTCGCCCTTCTCGTCGAACTTGCCGACCACGCGCGGGCGCACGTCGTCGCGCCAGTTGTAGAGCTGCTCCTTCAACTGGTACTCGACGACCTGCCGCTTCTCCTCGACGACGAGGATCTCCTCCAGCCCCTCGGCAAAATGCCGGACGCCCTCGGGCTCGAGCGGCCACGGCATCGCGACCTTGTAGACGCGCAGCCCGATCTCGGCGGCGTCCTCGTCGGTGATGCCGAGTTCCTCCAGCGCCTGGCGCACGTCGAGGTAGCTCTTGCCGCTGGTGATGATGCCCAGCCTCGGCTTCGGCGAGTCGATGACGATCCGGTTGAGCTTGTTGACGCGGCAGTAGTGCAGCGCCGCGTAGATCTTGTAGTTCTGCATCCGTGCCTCGGCGGCGAGGAACGGGTCGGGCCAGCGGATCGACAGGCCGTCAGGCGGCATCGGGAAGTCGTCGGGAATGACGATCTGCGTGCGCGCCGGGTCGACGTACACCGAGGCCGAGCTCTCGACGGTGTCGGCGACGCACTTGAAGCCGACCCAGACGCCCGAGTAGCGCGACATCGCCCAGCCGTGGAGGCCGAGGTCGATGATCTCCTGCACCGAGGACGGGTAGAGCACCGGCAGCATCGCCGCCGAGAACATGTGGTCGGACTGGTGCGGCAGCGTCGACGACTTCGCGCCGTGGTCGTCGCCGGCCAGCACCAGCACGCCGCCGTGCTTCGACGTGCCGGCGTGGTTCGCGTGCTTGAACACGTCGCCGCAGCGGTCGACGCCGGGACCCTTGCCGTACCACATTGCGAACACGCCGTCGTACGTCGCGCCCGGGTACAGGTTGACCTGCTGCGTGCCCCAGATCGACGTCGCCGCGAGGTCCTCGTTCAGGCCCGGGTGGAATTTGATGTGGGCGCGGTCGAGGAACTTCTGCGCCTTCCACAGCGACTGGTCGAGCATCCCGAGCGGCGAGCCGCGGTAGCCGGTGACGAACCCGGCGGTATTGAGGCCGGCGAGCACGTCGCGCTGCCGCTGCAGGATCAGCAGCCGGACGAACGCCTGCGCGCCGGTGAGAAAGACGCGGCCGGATTCGAGCTCGTATTTGTCGTCGAGCGAGACCTCGCGCAACGCGGGGAGGGCAGTCATCAGTGAATGCTCCGCAAAATTGTGTTTTGGGATCGCGCGGACCGCCGGGTAGGCGCCGTCACGCTCGTCGCGGCGATTGTGTCACCACGGCGAATCGGCGCGGAGTTTACGCCAGAGGCGCGGCGACGGCAATTTCCCCCACTGCGACGAGGGCCAAGGCGCGGCATCGCGAGCGCGCCGCCGCGATCCCCGTTGCTTGCACGGCGCGATTCTGCGCCATGCGCCGTTTGCGGAGCGCGGCGCGCCGCGGCCGGCC
>JAAFGU010000269.1 GCA_010365205.1 Aromatoleum sp.
CGCGACCGCCGAATCCGGGGGGCACGGCGAAGCCGCGCCGGTACACGAGCGCCAGCGCCTCTTCCTCGGGCAACGTGGCGAGCCACGCCTTGCCGGTGGCGGTGGCGTGCAGCACGACCTCGCGGCCCATCGGCGGCTCGTAGCGCAGTCCGGCGGTTGCGCCCTGCGCGCAGGCGACCCACGTGAGCCCGCAATCGGCGACCACTGCGATCCGGCAGTACTCGGCGCTGTCCGCCGCCAGGCGATCGAGTACCGACTGCGCGGCGTCCGGCAGATGGCGAGTGTCGAGGAAACGGAATCCAAGCAGCGCGAGCTTGAGCGACAGTCCGTAGAACTGCGTTTCGGCGTTCTGCACAACATAGCCGCGCTCCGCGAGGGTATGCAGCAGCCGGTGCACGGCGCTCTTTGGCAGGTCGAGAGCTTCGGCGAGCACGCGCAGGGACGCACCCTCGGCGCGCTGCGCGAGCGCCTCGAGGACATCGAGACTGCGATCGACGTTGGAAACGGACATCGAAGCGGCTGCCACTGCCTTGTGGAAACGACGTACCTTCATGGAACGCCGTTCCATTATCGTTTCGTCTACGGTAAAGTCAAGCACGGGACGGGCGCAGGAGGAGCGGGCAATGAGTCTTGCGGGAGGCGGGGCGGTCGCGATCTGGCACGACATCGCGCCGGAAGGGCGGGCGGAGTTCTACGCGTGGCACGGCGAGCAGCACATCCCCGAGCGCGCTGGCGTGTCGGGGTTCCTGCGCGGCCGGCGCTACGTCGCGGTGCAAGGCGCGCCAGAATTCATCAATCTGTATGAGACCGCATCGACCGCCGTATCGAGCGGCGCTGACTATCTGCAGCGACTCAACCAGCCGACGCCGCGGGCCATTGCGACGGTGAAGCACTTCCGGGATGTTGCGCGCTCGCTGTGCGAGGTCGCGTTCGCACACTGCGAGGGCGAAGGCGGGCTGATCGCGACCTTCCGGTACGCCGTGGCGGCGGTGCGATGAACCGATACGACGTTGCAGGACGCACGATGCTCATTACCGGTGGCGCTGGTGGCATCGGCCGCGCGATCGCGAGGGCCGCGCTGGACAATGGGGCGTCGGTGAGCCTGTGGGATCGATCGGCGGTCGCGCTCGCGAAGGCGGCGCAGGCGCTCGCCGGCGACGACCGCGTCGCGCTGCGCGAGGTCGACGTGACCGATGCGCACGCAGTCGAGCGGGCGCTGAAGGCTGACGTCGAGTGGCGTGGGCGCATCGACGCGTTCGTCAACAATGCGGGAATCCTCGGCGAGGTCGCGCCGATCTGGGACAGCAACCCGAACACGTTTCGGCGCGTCATCGAGGTCAATCTTGTCGGTGCCTACCTGTGCCTGCGTGCTGCGCTGGCGCAGATGCGCGGCCAGGCGGGAACGCCATTGCGCGGTCACGTCGTCAACGTGGCGTCTATCCAGGGCAAGGAGGGCATGCCGCGCGCCGGCGCCTACAGCGCGTCGAAGGCCGCGCTGATCGCCCTCACCAAGACCGCCGGCAAGGAATGCGCACGCGAAGGGATCATCGTCAATTGCATCGCGCCGGCGGCGGCAGAGACGGCGATGGCCACGGAGCTCACGCCGGAGCGTCGCGCCGAGATCATCGGCCGCATTCCGATGGGTCGGTTCGTCGCCGTCGAAGAGATCGCCGCAATGACGCTCTTCCTGTGCAGCGACGAGTGCTCATTCTCGACGGGCGCGGTGTTCGATCTGTCGGGGGGGCGCGCAACTTATTGAGGTGGGAAGCCCTGGCATTTGCATCGCCCGCGAGCGCTGACGCGTCGAACCGGAAGCAAGGTCGCGTGGGCGGGAAGGGCAGCGGACCTTCATGTCAGCCGCGGACATCTCGCTGCCGTGTCCCCAGCCCTGTCGCGCGCGTCGTTGGCCGCGAGCAGTCCGCGCCGTAGCGGGCTCGAATACGCCCGCGAAGACCACGCAGTGGAAGTGCAGGTGGGAAGTGCGGGTCGGCATCGCGGGGGGAACCGAAACCGAGGACGAAGGCCCTCGCATCGAGGCGGTCCGAGGCTCCGCCGATCGGCATTGGGCGCGCCCGTACAATGGCGGTCTCTCGTCATGCCGGCAGCGGGTGCCTCAACGGCCGGCCCGCGCGTCCACCGATGATCCGAAATGCGCTGTTCCGCTCCGCACGTCTCCTCGCCTTCGCGCTGGCGGCGGCCGCCACGCCCTCAGCGCCCGCGCAGGACGTCGCGGTCCCCAACTCGAACCTCAAGGTGGAGGGCATCCCGCTGATCCCGGCGGCGCTGGCTGCGCAGGTCGCGCTCTACACCGAGTTCCGGCCGCGTTCGCTCGCCACCTGGCATCCGGTGAAGCGCGAGCTCGTCGTCGCGACGCGCGCGACCAATACCGCTCAGCTCTTCAACGTGAGGTCACCGCTCAGTCCGCTGGTGCAGATCACGGATTACACCGAGCCGGTGCGCTTCGGGACGTGGTGGCCAACCAAACCGAACGTCCTCGTGTTCGCCCGCGACGCCGGCGGCAACGAGCAGGGGCAGATCTACCGGCTCGATCCCGGCGCGAAAGAGGCACTGCTCCTCACCGATCCGGCCCGGGTCAACCAACCGGCCGCGATCACACGGTTCCGCGACCGGCTGCTTGTCACATCCACGGACGTCGACAAGACGAGCGGCCCGCGCGAGAACCCGACGCTGGACCTCATGCTGGTCGATCCGCTCGCGCCGGAGAAGGCCGTGAAGATCGCAACGCTGCCCGGCACCGGGTGGGGCGATTTCTCGTTCTCGTTCGACGACCGCCGACTCGCGATGACCGAGTACAAGTCGATCACCGAGAGCTACGTCTGGGTTATGGACGTCAAGACTGGCGAGCGGCGCCGCGTGCTGCCGGCGGCGGGCGCCGACGCAGGCAAGACGATCGCATCGACCGAGCTCAACTACTCTCGCGATGGCAAGGGTGTGTTCCTGACGACCGACCGCGACGGCGAGTTCCAGCGCGCCTCGTATCTCGATCTCGAGTCGGGACGGCTCGAGTCATTCGGACCGTCGGACCGGGACGTCGAACAGCTCGCGCTCTCGCCTGACGGCCGCACCATCGCGATGGTCACCAACGAAGCGGGCGTCGGCGTGCTGCGGCTCTATGAGGCCGACACGCGGCGCGAGCTGCCGAAGCCGGACGTGCCGATCGGGACGGTGAGTGGCATTCAGTGGCACCACGATGCCGGCGCGCTCGCGTTCGTGCTCAACGCCGCACAGAGCCCGGGTGACGTGTACGTGCTCGATCGCGCCTCCAACGCCGTGGCACGCTGGACCGAATCCAAGGTCGAGGGTCTGGACGCGAGCGCGTTCCGCTCACAGCAGCCGATCCGCTGGGCGAGCTTCGACGGGCGCGAAATCACAGGGTTCATCACGCGCCCGCCGGCGAAGTTCGCCGGGCGCCGGCCGGTGATGATCCAGATCCACGGTGGGCCGGAAGCCCAGGCGCGCCCGGGATTCCTCGGGCGCTGGAACTACTACGTCAACGAGCTGGGCGTCGCGATCATCGAGCCGAACGTCCGCGGGTCGACCGGCTACGGCAAGACCTTTGTGTCGCTGGACAACGGCATGAAGCGCGAGGACTCGGTCCGGGACATCGGCGCGCTCTTCGACTGGATCGCGGCACAGAACGACCTCGACCCTAAACGCGTCGTGGTCGCTGGCGGCAGCTACGGCGGCTACATGAGCCTCGCCGTCGCGACCACCTACCCTGAACGCATCGCCGGCTCGATCGACGTTGTCGGCATCGCCAACTTCGTGACCTTCCTCGAGCGCACCGAGAGTTACCGGCGCGATCTGCGCCGCGTCGAGTACGGCGACGAACGCGATCCGAAGATGCGCGAGTTCCTGACCCGAATCTCGCCGGTAAACAACGCCGGGAAGATTGCGCGGCCGCTCTTCGTGGTGCATGGCCGCAACGACCCGCGCGTGCCTTACACCGAGGCCGAGCAGATCGTCGAGACGGTGCGCAAGAACGGCACGCCGGTCTGGTACCTGCTGGCCGCCAACGAGGGCCACGGGTTCGCGAAGAAAGAGAACGCCGACTTCTACTTCTACGCGACGATTCGCTTCCTGCAGGAGACCGTGCTCGAGTAGCGGCGCACGAAGGACAGGAAATCCAACCCCACCACGGGCGCGCGGCGTCCGGGAAACCGGGGCCACCGCGGTGCGCCACTACCTGTTTCTCCGCTCGCGCCACCAGTGGTCGACGCTCCACGGCCCGCCGCCGGCTGCGGCGAAATACAGAAACACGAAGCAGTAAAGCACGGCGAGCTCGCCGCGGTTGACGATCGGCCAGAAGTCCTGCGGCGCGTGGGCGATGAAATACGCGAACGCCATCAGGCCGGACAGAAGGAACGCAACCGGGCGCGTGAACAGCCCGAGAAGGATCAGCGCGCCACCCACCAGTTCCAGCGTGCCCGAGACGCCGCCGACCGACCACAGCTCCACCGGGGATGCGCGCGGCACGGGGAATCCGAGCATCTTCTGCGTTCCGTGCGCCATGAAAAGGAATGCCGTGACGATGCGCAGGGTGCTGAGGTATCGCGGCGGCCAGGCGGCGAGAATGGATTTCATGCGGGCGAGAAACGAAGGTTGACGACACACGATAACGGACCGGCTCCCTTCGCCGCACCGTCACCTATGCTCTCCAGCTGCCCCGGTTTTGTCAAGCCGGGCGCCGGCCGTTGGCGTGAGCCGCCGTTGCCAACCGGATGGCGGGTCAGCGCCGCCGCGCGAGCACCTTCGTAATGCCCTGCTCGTTGCTCTCCAGGTGATCGCGGACGAACGCGCGCTCGCGCTCGTCGAGCGGCACGCCGGCCGCGAGCTTCGCCAGGATGCCGGGATGGTAGAAGCGTACGGCGGCGGAGAGCACGAATACCTCGTCGACCAGGTCCGCCGTCGTACTGGGCGAGCAGATGTCGGCGATGTTGTCCGATCCCAGCCGCACGTGGATTCCCGCCGCCATCAGTTCGAGAACGCGCGGGATCGAGTTGTACGTCGGCGTCATGAGCGGCCGATACTGGCGCATGCCGAGCGCCGCCGACGGGCAGCAGATCACGCCGATGTTGCACGCGACGAGTCCGTCGAGCATGCGTCGGAAGCGGTCCTCGTCGTAGGTCGACGGCGATATCATGTGGACCGCCCACACCATCGGCTCGCCGTTGGCGGAGGCCGGCGCGCCGAACTCCCGGACCGCGTCGATCAGGTCTTCGGTGCCGTGTTCCGACTGCTCGTTGCGCTGGTCCGTGTGCACGTGGACCATTTTGTCAAGGCCGCGCGCGAGCAGCAGTACGCGCCGCAGGTGCTCGCGGAAGCCGATGTGGTCCGGGTATTCGGCAAAGTCGTCGGCTTCGGGCAGGCAGCCGATGAAATCGGCCTTGCCGGCGCCCTCGACCATGAGGTCCCAGCGCTTCGGCTCCGCGTCGACGAAACCGAACGGCGAGTAGGCGCCGACCATGAATCGGATCTCGCTCGCCCGCGCGCGCTTGATCGCCATCAGCGTCTCGAGCGCCGAGAGTCCGACCCGGTCGTTGGTCACGTCGACCATTGTGTCGGCGCGCGTCGTGTCGGCCTCGATCATCAAGTCGAGGTGCTCATTGACGCGTGCCGCGAGGTCGTCGTGTTCGAACGCCGGCCCCGCGTGGATGTCGTTGATCAGGCCGTGCTTCTTGTGCAGCGAAGCGTAGGACGTATCGAGAATCCGATACTGGATGGCGTCGAGGTATTTCTCGTCGAGCGTGCCGGCGCGGTCGAGGTGCAGATGCGCGTTGTGCATGCCGCCGAGCTCGCGAATCGCCGACCGGAGGCGCTGGTAGAACAAGGACATGGGCGCCGGCTTCGACTGTGATGGAAACCCGTGCGCCGGCTCGGGCGGTGCGGGATGTGCGTTCCGCGTCACCGCGCTGGACCGCCGGCAACGCTGCGGCATTCTAACCCGATCCGCGCGCCGCTGGCACCTGCTCGACCACGACGAGGATCGCGCACGCTTCGGAGCCTTCGCTCGAGAACGTGGTAACCCCTTCGTCGACGAGGTCGAGAACAAGCAGCCACTCGCCGGGCGTGTCGGGCGCGGTCGCGACGAGGTCGAGGGTGATCGCTGCCCCCGGCGCGAGATCCGCGGGCAGCGGCGTGCGCCCAT
>JAAFGU010000270.1 GCA_010365205.1 Aromatoleum sp.
CGAGTCGACCCAGCGTTGGGGAGTGTGCCGCGCATCGGCGCTCGTCGCAATCACCATGTTTCACAGTACGCGGTCGCGGCGGACCTTCCGCCAGGCTGACCGGATGATCGCCTGGACGCGTATTCGTCCGTGGCTTACGCGGCGGCTGCGCAATGCGAGCCCGCGCGCGGCGGCTTCAGGCAACGGCGCGCGCGGACAAATCGACGACGATCTTGCCGCGCCCGTGCCCGGTCTCCATCGCCCGCTGCGCGTCGGCGACATCCTCGAGTGCGATCGTTCGTGCAATGTGCGGTTTCAGCACGCCGTCCGCCGCGAAGTTCGCCAGTCGCTGCCACATGGCACCATTGGCCCGCAGCACCAGGCCGACGGCGCGCTGGCGAGAACCCAGCCGCGCGACGATCCGGGCGAGCGTGCTGCTCGCGATCGCGGCGGCCGAGGGGCTGGTATCGACATAGGTGCCGTCGGGTGCGAGGACGGCGCGGCTCGCGAAAAAGCCGGTTGCGCCCGCAGCGTCGAAGACCACGTCGAAAGGATCGTCTCGCCGTGTGAAGTCTTCGCGCGTGTAATCGATGACGTCATCGGCGCCGAGCGTGCGGACGAATTCCAGGTTCGCGGGTCCGCAGACGGCCGTGACGTGCGCGCCCAGGTGCTTCGCCAGTTGCACCGCGTAGTGGCCGACGCCGCCGGCGGCTGCCGTGATCAGAGCCCGCTGCCCCGTCTGGACATGAGCGTGGTCGACGAGCGCCTGGACCGCCGTGCCGCCGGCGATCGGCAGCGCCGCGGCCTCACCGAAGGTGATGCCGTCCGGGAATGTCGCCACCTGCGCTGCCTCGACGCAGACGAACTCGGCGAGCGCTCCCTGGCGCTTCAGCGGCGGCAGCGAACCGAACACCCGCTGGCCCGGAAAATGTCCCATCGTGCCGCCGCCGCCGCCGCCGACGCCGACGATCTCGCCGGCGAACTCGCAGCCCATCCCGCGCGGCGGGCGGTCGAGCATCGGCAGCCATCGCAGGTGGCCGTCGCGAATCTTCCAGTCCAGTGGATTCAGGCCGGCGGCACGAACGCGGATTTTCAGCTGGCCGGCGGTGGGTACGGGCTCGGCCACGTCGGCGACGCGCAAGACGTCGGGCGGCCCGAACGCATCGTAGCGCAGCGCGCGCACGATCGATCTGCCTCAGTGCACGTCGAGCGCGTGGCGCTGCAGGTCGGCCAGCGCGACCACGGCCAGCGTTTCCTCGTGCGTCGCGGCGAGGACGACTGGCGGCGCCACGCCGGCATCGAGTGCCTCGCGCCAGCGGCCCGCGCAGAGGCACCACCGATCGCCCGGCTTCAGGCCCGGAAAGCCCGCTTCCGGCGCGGGTGTCGAAAGATCGTTGCCGCGCTCTTTCGAGAACGCGAGGAACGATGCGGTCATCTGCGCGCACACGATGTGCAGCCCCAGATCCTCGGGGCTGGTATTGCAGCAGCCGTCGCGGAAGAAGCCGGTGCGTGGCGACGTCGAGCACGGCGCGAGCGTTTCGCCGAGGACGTTTCTGTCGTCTGGGGTCATGGGGGCGTCCGTGGAGAGGGACCGAAGCGGAAGCTCAGGGCTTCAGCGCACGGTAAAGGAACGGCAGGCTGGCGTCCATCCGGTAGTCGATGTCCGAATGGTTATCGTCGAATTCTTCGTACACGTGCGCGATGCCCGCTTCGGCGAGCCGCCGCGACAGGATGCGCGCTCCGTAATGCAGATGGTACTGGTCGCGCCACCCGCAGTCGATGTAGATGCCGCGCAGCGACTTAAGATTGGCCTTGCACTGCGCGACCATGTTGATCGGGTCGTGCTTCTGCCAGTTGCGCCAGCGCGCCTCGATCAGCTCGCCCGTGTCGAGGTGGAACGGCAGCCGGAATCCGAGCGGCGCCTTCGGGTCGGGATCGTAGGTGGCGGCCATGCAGACGTTCATGATGGTGTGGCCCTCGTTCAACGACAGCTTCTCCTTCTTCCACACCGCGTCGAGGAAACGTTGTACGCGGCCGTCGTCGATCCCTTCGCCCAGACCTTTGCGCGCTCGCGCCTCGGCGAGAGCATCGTAGGGCCCTTCCTTGCGTTTGGGCTCGCGGTACCGGGTGAGCTCGTTGAGCGAATTGGGCCAGTCGCAGCGGTAGACGAAGTCGAAGTAGGCGTCGCCGGAATGGTCGGCGACGGCACCCCAGTGCTTCGCGTAGCGCATCCCGTGGACGATCGCGCCGTAACCGCCGGACGACTTGCCGAAACAGCCGCGGTGCTCGCGCGACGCCAGCGTGCGGAACTCGCCGTCGACGAACGGAATGATCTCCCGGGTCAGATAGTCGGCATAGTTGCCGATCGCGGACGAATTCACGTACTGGTTGCCACCCAGCGACGTGAAGCAGTCGGCGAAAACGAGAATGGCCGGCCCCATCTTCTTGTCGTGGATGAGCCTCGCGACGCGCTCGGGCACGTTGTCGGAAAAAGGCTTCCAGTTGGTATGGGCGAGACCGGACCCGGTGAAACCGACGAGGTCGTACAGCACCGGAAACCGGCGCCCGCGGGCGGCACCCGCGGCGACGTCGTACTGCGGCGGCAACCACACGGCGACCTTGCGGACGTGCGGGTCGCCCAGCGGATTGTCGCGCAGGACTCGCGACGTATGTTCCAGCACGACCAGCGTGCCGGAGGCGTTGACGGGGCGCTTGCGGGCCATCGCGGAGTCTCCTCGGTGTCTTCGTGGGCGCGGCGCGGAAGCCGGCACGCACGCCGGATTGTGCAGGGGCGCGGCGCCGCGGGCAATGCCGTGGCGCCGCAGACGAGCGAGACCGTGCGGCTAGGGTTCGAGCAACATCGAGCCGCGGCACTTCCTGGCGCCGCAGCGGCACTCCAGTGCGGCGCGGGCCTTTTTGGTCATCCGCCCCTCGACCGACAGCCGGTAATCGTAGGTCAGCTCCTCTCCGGGCCGGATCTTGCGGCGCGCTTCGATGAACACGCGGCCTTCGTCGTCCTCGAACGTCGCGCAGTTGGGATTGCACGAGTGGTTGATCCAGCGCGCCGCGTTGCCGCGAACACCGGCGTCGATCACCGACTCTCCGTCGTCGAGTTCGAAAATGAACGTGTGGTAAGGGTTGTCCGGATCGGAGTCCGGGCGCCTGCTCGCGACCTTCCAGGTCGTGCGCTCGCCGCGATACTCGATGATCGTCGTGCCCTTGCGGATCTTGCGCCGCGCGAAGACTCCGCGGCCGTGGATGGTGGAGGTGCGCACGATGTACGCGGGGACCATGCGGGTTGCGGGCATTGCGTTCCTGGTGTGTTGCGCGGAGACGGAAAACGGTTCCGGCCACGGTGCCGGCAGAGGGCCGGCGCGCATTATGGCGCATCCGCGCTGCAATTGAGCGAAGGCCGCGATTTCGCGCGTACTGCGGCGGCCTGCGATTGTGGCCTTAGAACGATCGGACTAGGATGCCTGGCATCATGAGGGGCCGGCGTGCGGGCGTTGAAAGTGCCGCACACGTTCACCGCCGGCGACGGAGGGGGCAGACCATGCATCGTGCGCCGGGGATCCGCGTTGCCCGAGCCATGGCGGCGTGGGCGGCGGCATGCCTTCTGGCGACGGGCGGCAGCTTTGCCGGCACGCCTTCCGCGACCGAATGCGCGGAGGGCGCCGAATTCATCGGCAATGCAGCCCGCGCCCGCGACGCCGGAATGGCGCGCGAAAAATTCATCGATCAGTTGGAGTCCGACTTCGTCGGGATTCGTTCGTTTCCGCGCGAGCTGCGCTGGTTTGTCCAGGACGCGGCCGACGAGGCGTTTCTGCTGGGCGCGGCGCGCGACGTATTCGACCACCCCGAAGACCCCGGCGCGCACCGGGTCGAATTCTTCCGCGCCTGCATGAGCCGCCGCTACCTCTGATTCTTTCCGGCGAGTTCGGTGAGCGCGGCGCGCAGGCGGCGATGCCGCTGCAGGCGGTCGAAGTACCGGAACTCGTCGGCGCCCTTGGCGCGCATCAGCGCGACGACCTCGCGCCGGTCGCGCGCGGGCCAGTGCGCGAGGCCGGGAATCTGCGCGAAGAGCAGAGCGAGGTCGCGAAACGCCGCGCACTCCGGTTCCGGCCA
>JAAFGU010000271.1 GCA_010365205.1 Aromatoleum sp.
CGTCCGCGCGAACTGCGTGACGCCAGCGGCCGTGCGCACGGCGATCTTCGACCAGATGACGCAGCAGCACATCGACTTCATGCTGTCGAAGATCCCGATGGGACGCTTCGGCCGGGTCGAGGAAATCGCGGCGATGGTGGGCTGGCTCGCCAGCGAGGAATGCTCGTTCTCGACGGGCGCCGTGTTCGATCTTTCGGGCGGGCGCGCGACGTACTGAGCCGATTCGCGGACCGCAGTCCGATGTCCGCGAGCCGCTGCAGGCGCCGCGCGTAAGTGTGGTGAGTCAGAAGTTCCGAAGATTACGGAGCGAGTGGATTTGGTTGTCAGGCAAGGCGCGAGACCGCAACCGTAGCCCGTGTTACGGTGAGGTCGAGCAACGCAGCGTGGCAGTCCATATTGGGCAATGAGCCGCCGCGAACTATCGAGCGAATTTCTGACTCACCACACTAGGCCGCGACCTCGAGCATGATTTTTCCGATGTGTGCGCTCGACTCCATCAGCTCGTGCGCGGCGGCGGCCTGCTCCAGCGGAAACACGCGGTGGATCACCGGCTTGACTTCCCCGCGCTCGAGCATGGGCCAGACCTTCTCGCGCAGCGAGCGCGCGATCTCGGCCTTGCGCGGCTGCGGACTCGCGCGCAGCGTCGAACCCGTGACCGTCAGCCGTTTCAGCATGATGTGGCGCCAGTCGCACTCGATGCGGCTGCCGTGCAGAAACGCGATCTGCACCAGCCGGCCTTCGAGTGCCAGGCATTTCAGGTTCTTTTCAGCGTAGTCGCCGCCGACCATGTCGAGGATGACGTCGACGCCGCGTTTGCCGGTGATGCGCGCGACCTCGACCGCGAAATCCTGCTCGCGGTAGTTGAGCGCGTGGTCGGCGCCGATGCCGCGGCAAAACGCCGCTTTGTCGGCGCTGCCGACGGTGGTGATCACCGTCGCGCCGAAGCGCTTGGCGAGTTGGATCGCCGTGAGCCCGATGCCGCTGGAACCGCCGTGGATCATCGCCGTCTCGCCCGGCCGCAGCCGACCGCGATCGATCAGATTGTTCCAGACGGTGAAGAAATTCTCGGGCAGGCTCGCCGCCTCGAGTTGGGACAATCCCGCCGGCAGCGGCAGGCAATAGTCGGCCGGGGTCGTGCAATATTCCGCATAGCCGCCGCCGGGCGTCAGCGCGCAGACGCGATCGCCGATTGCCCACGTCGTCACGCGGTCGCCGCGCGCGACGATGGTCCCCGCGACCTCGAGTCCGATGATCGGCGACGCGTCGGGTGGCGGCGGGTACGTGCCGGCTCGCTGCGCGCAATCGGGCCGGTTGACGCCTGCAAATGCGACGCGAATCAGCACTTCGTCCGCCTTCGGCGTCGGCACCGGGCCTTCCGCGAGTGCGAGGACGTCGGGCGTCCCGGGCTCGCGGGCGGCGATGTGGCGCATGGCGGCGGGAAGGGCGGCAGTGGCGGGCATCGACGGACTCCGTTGGGGCGTCACTGATTCTAACGGATTGCGTCGCCCCCGGCCGCGCTCCACGCCTATGCGCGCGCGCCGTTGGGCTGCGTCCACGCGTCCACGCGGCGCGTTTCACGCCCGTTGCCGCCCGCGCCGATTGCCGCGTCGATCTCCATATTGCGTGTGATGCGGCGCGAGACTACAGTCGTTCGACCCCATCGGAGTCCACCATGGAAAAGATCTGGCTCGCCCACTATCCGAAAGGCGTTCCGCACGAGGTCGACGTGCGCGCCTATACGTCTCTCAGTGAAATCTTCGACCTCAGCTGCCAGCAATTTCGCGACCTGCCGGCGTTCAGCAACCTCGGCGCGACGCTTTCCTACGCCGACGTCGACGCGCGTGCGACGCAGTTCGCCACCTACCTGCAGAACGTCGCCGCCATCGCGCCGGGCGAGCGGATAGCCATCATGATGCCGAATCTGCTCCAGTATCCGGTGGCGATATTCGGCGCCTTTCGCGCCGGTCTCGTCGTCGTCAATTGCAACCCGCTTTATACCGCGCGGGAACTGGAACACCAGCTCGTCGATTCGGGCGCGACGGCAATCGTGGTGCTGGAGAACTTCGCCCACGCGCTGCAGGAGGTCGTCGCCCGAACCGCGGTGAAGGTGGTGATCACGACCGAAGTCGGCGATCTCTTCCCGCTGTTCAAGCGGTTGGCGACCAACATCGTGGTCAAGCACGTCAAGCGCATGGTGCCGGCCTGGCGGATCGCCGGCGCGGTGTCGTTGCGGACGGCATTGGACTCCGGTCGCGGCCAGACGCTGCGTCCGGTGCCGCTGACGCGCGACGACATCGCGTTCCTCCAGTACACCGGCGGCACCACCGGCGTGCCAAAGGGAGCGATGCTGACCCACGGCAACATGGTCGCCAATCTGCAGCAGATTTCGGCGTGGATCGGGCAGGACTTCAAGCGGGGCACGGAGATCGTCGTCACGCCGCTGCCGCTGTACCACGTGTTCGCGCTGACGGCGAACCTGCTGACGTTCACCGAACTGGGCGCGCGCAACGTGCTGATCACGAATCCGCGCGACATTCCTGCGCTCGTCGCGGAGCTGAAGGGGCTGCGGTTCACCGTGATCACCGGGGTCAACACGCTTTTCCGCGCGATGCTCGACGACCCGGGTTTTCGTGAGGTCGACATGACCGCGCTGAAGGTCGCGTTCGGCGGCGGCATGCCGGTGCAACGTGCGGTCGCCGCGAAATGGCTGGAGGTGACTGGAACCCCTTTGATCGAGGGTTACGGGCTTACCGAGACGTCGCCTGTCGTCGCGGGCAATCCGGTCGGGTCGAGCGCGCACCCCGAAACCGTGGGAATGCCGCTTCCGTCCACCGAAATCGACGTGCGCGACGCCGAGGGACACGAGTTGCCGACGGGCGAGGTCGGCGAACTCTGCGTGCGCGGGCCGCAGGTAATGAAGGGCTACTGGAAACGCCCGGACGAGACGGCGCTGGTATTCACGGCCGACGGCTGGCTCAAGACCGGCGACCTGGGATTCATGAACGCGGACGGCTACATCAAGATCACCGACCGCATCAAGGACATGATCGTCGTGTCCGGATTCAAGGTCTACCCGAACGAAATCGAGGAAGTCGTGATGACGCACCCGGGCGTGCTCGAGGCGGCCGCGATCAGCGCGCCCGACGAGCGCTCGGGGGAAGCGGTGAAGATCGTCGTCGTCAGGAAGGACCCCGCGCTCACCGCCGGCGAGCTCATCGCCTTTTGCCGCGAACGCCTCACCGGCTACAAGGTGCCGAAAATCGTGGAGTTCCGCAGCGAACCGCTGCCGAAATCAGCGGTGGGCAAGGTGCTGCGCCGATTGGTGCGGGATCCGCCGGCGGCCACGTCGAAGCTGGCGTGAGGCGGGGCGTTCGCGCGGTGCGGGCTAACGCCGCCGCCGGCGCCGTTCAATAGACGACCCGGACGTTTTCCGGCATCAGCCAGTCGCGAAGACGCGCGAGCAGCGCTTCGTCGGGGTCGACGCGCCACGACTGCGGCAATTCCATTTCGCCGCCGATGCCCTGATTCCGGTATTCGACGACGATCGGGCACGAGCCGCTGCGGAACGGCGCCAGCAGCTCGAACAGCCGCTCGGCATTGGCGCCGCCGTTGCAGGCGAGACGCAGGCTCTTCGCGTAGCGCTTGCGAATCGCCGCGAGGTCGTACACCTGCTCGGCGATCACGCGCAAGCCCTGCATCTCGCCGCCCTCGCCGGTCCGCTGCATGATCTTCGCCTCGATCACGACGAGCTGGTCTTCGCGCAGCAGCGCGCGCGCGGCGTCCCAGGTCTCGTTGAACACGACGACCTCGGCCGAACCCTGGCCGTCGTCGAGCGTGACGAAGGCCATCTTGCCGCGGCGTGAGGTCTGCGCGCGCAGCGCGGTGACGATGCCGGCGATCAGCACCGGTTCCTTCTTCGGTTGCAGGTTCGACAGCGGCTGCCGGACGAGTGACGCGAGTTCGTCGGCGTATGCCGTATAGGGGTGTCCGGTCAGATAGAAGCCCAGCGACGCCTTTTCGTGGACCAGTCGCTCGGGCTCGGTCCACTCGCGGGCGACGGCAAGTGCCTGCCCCGCGTCCTCGCCGAACAGCGACACCTGCGACACCGAGGCTTCGGCGCGCTCGGCCTCGCCCAGCGCGATGCCGACCGACGCGAACAGCGTCGCCCGCCGCGCATCGATGGCGTCGAACGCACCGGCGCGGATCAGCGCCTCGGCGGCGCGGCGATTGACCAGCCTCTTGTCGACGCGGCGGCAGAAGTCGAACAGGTCCTTGAACGGCCCGCCCCGGGTCCGCGCGGCGACGATCGATTCGACCGCCTGCGCTCCGGTGCCCTTGATGCCGCCGAGTCCGTAGCGGATTTGCGTTTGGTCGACGGGCTCGAAGCGGTGATTCGACGCATTGACGTCGGGGCGCAGGATCACGAGGCCCTGCGCGGCGGCATCGTCGTAGAGCGCGCGCAGCTTGTCGGTGTCGTCCATCACCAGCGACAGGTTGGCGGCCATGAACGCCGACGCATGGTGCGCTTTGAAGTACGCGGTCTGGTACGCGATCAGCGCATAGGCGGCCGCGTGCGATTTGTTGAATCCGTAACCGGCGAACGCCTCCATGTGGTCGAACAGCTGCGACGCACGGCCCCGGGCGATGCCGTTCTTCTCCGCGCCGGCGACGAAGATGTCGCGGTGCGTCGCCATCTCCTCGGGCTTCTTCTTGCCCATCGCTCGGCGCAGCAGATCGGCGGCGCCCAGCGTGTAGCCGCCGATCACCTGCGCGATCTGCATCACCTGTTCCTGATAAACCATCACGCCGTAGGTGGCGCCGAGGATCGGCTCGAGCCGCGGATCGGCGTATTCGACGCGCTCGCGGCCAGTCTTCCGCGCGATGTACGACGGGATCAGCTCCATCGGCCCCGGCCGGTAGAGCGCCACCAGGGCGATGATGTCGTCGAACCGCGTCGGGGGCGCCTGTTTCAGCAGGTCGCGCATCCCGCGCGATTCGAACTGGAACACGGCCGTCGTGTTCGCAGTCCGGAAGATGTCGTAAGCAGGTTTGTCGTCGAGCGGCAGCGTCTCGAGCTTCAGCGCGCTCGCCGGGTCGAGCCGCTTCACGTAGCGCAGCGTCCAGTCGAGGATCGTCAGCGTGGTCAGGCCGAGAAAGTCGAATTTGACCAGCCCCACGGCCTCGACGTCGTCCTTGTCGAATTGCGACATGATCGCGTCGGCGCCGGCCTGCGTGTACAGCGGTCCGAAGTCGGTGAGCTTGCCGGGCGCGATCAGCACGCCGCCGGCGTGCATCCCGACGTTGCGGGTGAGGCCCTCCAGCGATTCGGCGAGTTCGAGGAGCTGCCGGACCTCTTCCTCGTTGCGCTCGCGTTCGGCGAGTAGCGGCTCCATCTCGCGCGCCATTTTCAGCGTGATCAGTTTGCCCGGCTGGAACGGGATCAGCTTCGCGATGCCGTCGCAGAAGTTGTACCCCAGGTCCAGCACGCGGCCGACGTCGCGCACGGCGGCCTTCGCCGCCATCGTGCCGAAGGTCGCGATCTGCGAAACCGACTCGGCGCCATACTTCTTCTTCACGTAGTCGATGACGCGATCGCGGCCGTCCTGGCAGAAGTCGATGTCGAAGTCGGGCATCGAGACGCGATCCGGATTGAGGAAGCGCTCGAACAGCAGCGCGTAGCGCAACGGGTCGAGGTCGGTGATGCCGAGCGAGTAGGCGACCAGCGAACCGGCGCCGGAGCCGCGGCCGGGGCCGACCGGGACGCCGTTGCGCTTGGCCCAGTTGATGAAGTCGGCGACGATCAGGAAGTAGCCGGGGTAGCCCATCTGTACGATCGTCTTGGTCTCGAACTCGAGACGGGCGACATACTCGGCCCGTTTGGCGTCGCGCTGCGCGGCTTCCGGATAGAGCGTCGCGAGTCGCCGCTCGAGTCCCGCGGCCGCTTCCTGCCGCAGGTGCTCGTCGAGCGTCACCCCCTCCGGGGTCGGGAAATCGGGCAGGTAGTTCTTCCCGAGCGGTATGACGAGATTGCATCGCTGCGCGATCGCGACGCTGTTGGCAAGCGCTTCGGGCAGATCGGCGAATGTCGCGGCCATCTCGGCCTGCGACTTCAGGTACTGGTCCGGCGTGAATCGACGCGGTCGACGCGGGTCGGCGAGCACGTAACCTTCGGCGATGCACACG
>JAAFGU010000272.1 GCA_010365205.1 Aromatoleum sp.
TGTTGCCCGTCTTGAACGGGTCCGACCCCGCCATTCCGGCCGCCGCGTAGGCGGCTAGCGCGACCGGCGGCGTGATGTCGGCAAGCACGCCGTAGTAGAAGACGAAGAAATGCGCGACCAGCGGCTGCACGCCCAGCAGCACCAGCGTGGGTGCAGCGACCGTCACCATGATGATGTAGTTCGCCGTCGTCGGGATGCCGCAGCCCATCAGCACGCAGACCAGCGCGGTCATGAACAGCGCCGCGAAGAGCGTCAGCGTTCTCGGGTCGGCAAGACCCGCCGGCAGAATCGATATCGCGGTGCCCGCGATCGTCTGCGCGGCCGAGGTGACGATGTACGAGATCTTGAAGCCGACGCCGGTCAGCGTCACGACACCGATGACAATGCCGACGGTCGCGGCGGCGGCGCCGACGGCCAGCGCGTACTTGGCGCCCGTCTCGAATGCGAGGACAAGGTCCGTTTTCGAGATCCGTGACTTCGCGCCGAGCGCGCGGTGCGCGAGCGGCACCAGCGCCAGCATGGCGATGAACACAGAGACACCGTAGTCGCCGAACTGCCGGGTGATCAGCGCCAGCAGCACCGCGTGGCTCGCGCCCAGCGCCGCCCACTGCGCCGCGCTGGTCCTGCCGCGCGTCGTGAACAGCCCGACCAGCACGCCTGAAGAAATACCGCTGAATGCCGCGAGGTAAGGCGTCGAGCCGTTGATGATGATCGTGATAAGCAGAAACAGCGGGATCAGCGTCGGCCAGTTCGCCTTGACCTGCTTCTTCACGTCGGGCAACTCGTCCGGCCTGAGGCCGCGCAACCCGGTGCGCTTCGCCTCGAAATGGACCTGCATGAACACGCCGTAGAAGTGCATGAACGCCGGCACGATCGCGGCGACGATGATCGTCTGATACGGCAGGTTCAAGAATTCCACCATCAGGAATGCCGCGGCGCCCATGATCGGCGGCGTGATCTGGCCGCCCGTCGACGAGGCGGCCTCGACGGCACCGGCAAAATGGCGCGGGTAGCCCAGCCGGATCATCGCCGGGATCGTCAGCGAGCCGACGGTCACCGCGTTGGCGACCGACGAGCCCGAGAGCATCCCGAACATTGCGGAGGCAAACACGCTGACCTTCGCCGGCCCGCCGGCGTAACGCCCCGCGATCGACGACGCGATGTCGATGAAGAGTTGGCCGAGGCCGATGCGCGTGGCCAGCACGCCGAACAGCACGAAGTGGAAGACGTACGTCGCGACGACGCCGGCGGCAATGCCGTAGATGCCCTGGCTCGTCATGTACAGGTGGTTGACGAGACTCGGCCACGACGCGCCCGAGTGCTGGAGCAGACCCGGAAAGATCGGGCCTGCGAGCGCGTAGAACATGAACGACAGCGCGATCACCGGAAGCGGCCAGCCCATCGCGCGCCGCGTCGCCTCGAGCAGCAGCACGACCAGCACGCTGCCCATCACGACGTCGAGCGTGGACGGATTGCCGACGCGAAACGCGAGGTCCTCGAAGATCCACGGGATGTAGAGCACGCTCGCCGCGATGGCGAGCCCGAGCACCCAGTCGACGATCGACACGCCGCCCGGCGCCGCCCAGGAATGACCGCGCGCGTGCTCGAGCAGCGACTTCTTCGCCGGGAAAACGAGGAAGATCAGCCCGAGCACGAATGCGAGGTGGACGCCACGGTGCGTCGTCTCGCGCAGCAGGCCGAAGCCGGCGGTGTAGTAGTGGAAGCAGGACAGAACGATCAACAGACCCGCGACGACCGCCGTGGCCGGCGGCACCAGCGGCCGGAAGCGCATTTCGGGATCGAACTTTTCCTCGAGTTCCTGCGCCTTCGCAGTGTCGATCTGTTTGAATTCGCCATGCACGCTGACCTCTCCCCGGTGCCCGCTGCCGCGCGCACTGCGGTGCGCATAACAGCGTCGTTTCCGCCCGCTGCGTTACCAAAGCAAACGGGGCCGGTGTGGTGCCGGCCCCGTCCGCTGGGTCTTCCGAATCGCGCGTTGCCCTGCGCAGCCGCCTACTTCAGCAGGCCCTTTTCCTTGTAGAACTTTTCGGCCCCCGGATGGAAGGGGATACCGGCTCCCGCGGTGGCCGTCGCGGCCTGGATCGACTTGCCCTTGGCGTGACCGGCGTCGAGGAGCTTCCGCGTCGCGTCGTTCCACATCGCCTTCGTCACCTCGTAGATCAGCGCGTCGGACTGCTTGGTCGACGTCACCCACTGTGCGCCGACGGCAATCGTCTTCACTTCGCCGGTGCCCTTGTACGTGTTGGCGGGGATGGTGTCGGGTGCGAAGAACGCATACTGCGCGCGCATCTTGTCCACTTCCGGCCCGGTGACGGGGACGAGTTCGATGCCGCCGCCGGCCGCGGCGAGTTCGGAGATCGCGCCGGTCGGATAGCCGCCGACGAAGAAGAACGCGTCCAGACCCCCGTCGCGCATCTTGTCGCCGGCCTGGTTGGGCTTCAGGTATTCGGGCCTGATGTCCTTCTCGGTGATGCCGAACGCGGCCAGGATGATCCTTGCGTCGACCAGCGTGCCCGAGCCCGGCTCGTCGAGCGAGACGCGCTTGCCTTTCAGATCGGCGACGCTCGCGATGCCGGCGCCCTTGCGCGCGACGATGTGGATGGTCTCCGGATAGAGGTTGCCGATCAGGCGCAGGTCTCCGACCTTGGGCTTGCCTTCGTAGACGCCGGTGCCGGTGTACGCCCAGTAGGCGACGTCGGATTGGGTGAACCCGGATTCCAACTGACCCGACGTGATTCCGTTGATGTTGGCGACGGAGCCGTTCGACGCGACCGCCGTCGCGACGAGTCCCGGCACGCCGCAGCTGCCGCCATCGGCGCAGGCGCGGGAGCCAGGCGGATTGGAGATCGCGTTGGCAATGAGGCCGCCGATCGGATAGTAGGTGCCGGCGGTGCCGCCGGTGCCGATGCGGAAGAACTTGATGTCCTGCGCGGAGGCGGCGGTAACCGCGACTGCGCCGGCAAATCCCAGCGCGAATGCACGGACGATGAACGCGGCGAATGACATGACGAGTCTCTCCTGGGTTATGACGGCGAACCGGCGCAGTTTCGCACGGGCACGCGCAGGGTTCAAGACGCGGCGCCGGTGTTCACCGGAACACGACCGTTCTGACGCCGTTGAGGAACACGCGATGCTCGAGGTGGTAGCGCACGGCGCGCGCCAGCACCTGGCACTCGACGTCGCGGCCCGCGGCGACCAGGTCGTCAACGCGCATGTTGTATTCGACGCGCGCGACGTCCTGCTCGATGATCGGTCCCTCGTCGAGATCCCGCGTCACGTAGTGCGCGGTGGCGCCGATCAGCTTGACGCCGCGCGCGTACGCCTGGTGGTACGGCTTCGCGCCCTTGAACGACGGCAGGAACGAATGGTGGATGTTGATCGCGCGGCCTTCGAGCTTTGCGGCAATCTCGTCGGACAGGATCTGCATGTAGCGCGCGAGCACGACCAGCTCGGCGCCGGATTCCTCGATCAGCGTCCACAGCCGGCGCTCCTGTTCCGCCCTCGTCCCCGGCGTCACCGGCAGGTGGTGAAACGGGATGTCGTATGACGCGGCGAGTTGATACGCGTCGCGATGATTCGACACGATCGCCACCGGATCCATCGGCAAGGCGCGGACCTTGTACCGGTAGAGCAGATCGTTGAGGCAGTGGTCCTGCTTCGACACCAGAATCAGCACCCGCGGCCGGTGCGCGGCGTCGTGGAGCTCCCATTGCATGCCGAAGCGCCCGGCGACCGCCGTGAACGCCGCCTCGATGCCGTCGTGGGTCACGCCGGCCGCGACCGGCTCGAACACGACGCGCATCAGGAAGCGGCCGGTGTCGGCGGCGTCGAACTGCGCGGACTCGAGGATGTTGCAGCCATGCCCGGCGAGGAAGGTGCCGACGGCGCCGACGATGCCGGGGCGGTCGGTGCAGGACAATGTCAGGAGATAGCGTGCCGCCATGGGGCGCTGCTTACTGTGGGATCGAGTGGGCCGGGCGGGGCGGGCGCCGCGCGCTTCGCTTGACCCGGCGCGCGACGG
>JAAFGU010000273.1:0-4032 GCA_010365205.1 Aromatoleum sp.
GGCGCGCGACGCAGGCCCAGGCGGCGAAGACGCTCGCCGCGTGGCGCGCCAAGCGCGCGGGCTGAACGAAACACCGGGCCCGTCGATGAACGCGTTCCGCCCCGAGCCCCCGTTCCAGCACGATCGCGCGCCGAAGATCGGCGTGCTGCTGGTCAATCTGGGCACCCCCGACGCGGCGACCGCCGCCGCGGTTCGCCGTTACCTTGCCGAGTTCCTTTCCGATCCGCGCGTCATCGAAATCCCGCGGGCGTTTTGGCTGCCGATTCTTCATGGCGTGGTATTGCGGGTGCGGCCGGCGCGGTCGGCGCGAAAATACGCGGCGATCTGGGGCAAGGACGGTTCGCCCCTGCTGACGCACAGCCTGAAGCAGAAGACGCTGCTGCTGGGCTACCTCGGCCAGCGTCTGAAGTCGGCCGGCTTCCCGTCCGATCTTGCGGCGGTCGAACTGGCGATGCGCTATGGGCATCCGGACATCGGCGGCGCACTGGACAAGCTGCGCGCCGCGGGCTGCGACCGCATCCTCGTCGTGCCGTTGTACCCGCAGTACGCGGCCAGCGCGACGGCCTCGACGCTCGATGCCGTCTACGCGTACACGCGAAATGTGCGCCGGGTGCCGGCGCTGCGGTCGATCGACTGCTTTCACGACGATCCCGGGTACATCCGCGCGCTGGCGCAGAGCGTCAACGACTACTGGATGCGGCATGGCCGTCCAGACCGGCTGGTCATGAGCTTCCACGGATTGCCGCGACGCTCGCTCGACCTCGGCGATCCGTACCATTGCCATTGCTACAAGACGGCGCGTTTGCTCACCACCGAACTCGGCATCGACGCCAAAGAGGTCGTCGTCACCTTCCAGTCGCGGTTCGGCCAGGCCGAGTGGCTCAAACCCTATACGCAGGACACCGTGGTCGGTCTGGCGAAAGAGGGGATCGGACGGGTCGACGTCGTCTGCCCGGGCTTCGTCGCCGATTGTCTGGAGACCCTCGAGGAGATCGGAATCGAGGTGAAGCAAGCGTTTCTGGGCGCAGGCGGCCGCGAATTCCACACCATACCGTGCCTCAACGAACATCCGCTATGGATCGGTGCTCTCGCCGATCTGGTCATGCGCAATCTGCAGGGATGGCTGACGGCGGCGCCGGACCAGGACGCGCGCGAACTCACGCGGATGCGCGCAAAGGCGCTCGGGGCCAGGCGGTAACGGAGTCTGTCCGTCCTCACGGTCGGGGCCCCCGATCGCAGCGCTGTCCGATGTTGGGAAAACGCCTTATTTTTGACCGCCCTGCCTGCTGCCTGCGGCGGTCAGAAACCGGTTGAAATGCGTCAGCATGCCCCCATAGTCGATGCAGGATCTCAATCAGTGCGCCAGCTGCGCCTACAGGAGTGCAGATGACCGAGAAGGATAAGCCATCGGATCGAGCGGCATCCACGACCGCCGCACCGGCGATGCAGCCCGTTGCGCGCGGCGATGCCGCGCCCGAGACGATTCCCGTACCCCCACCGGCTGACCCGGCGCCCGACATCACGGCGCTGCTGCGGAAGGCGGAGGACGAGGCCGCCGAACTGAAGGATGCATGGCTGCGAGCCCGGGCCGACGTCGACAACGTCCGCCGGCAATCGGCCAACGACGTCGCGCGGGCGCACAAGTATGCGATCGAGCGCTTTGCCGAGGACGTGCTCCCGGTCAGGGACGCGCTGGAATCGGCGCTGGCGGCGGGCAATGCGGCCCCCGAAGCGCTCAGAGCCGGCGTCGAACTCACGCTGAAACAGCTCGATGTGGCGCTCGAAAAGGCGCGGATCGTCGAGATCGATCCCGTGGGCCAGAAATTTGACCCTCACCGCCACCAGGCGATGTCGATGATCGAGTCCGACCAACCGGCCAACACGGTGGTCCAGGTGTTGCAGAAGGGTTATTTGTTGATCGACCGCGTGTTGCGGCCGGCCATGGTCGCCATTGCAAAAGACAGGGAAGACGACGCCTGAGCGCCGCCCGCGGGGCAATTTCCTGTTGATTCGGCCCCGAAAATCCCCATCTAGCGCGCAGGCAACCAATATCGCATCCCGGAGGGAACCAGATATGAGCAAGATCATCGGCATCGACCTCGGCACCACGAACAGCTGCGTCGCGATCATGGAAGGCGGGCAGCCGAAGGTGATCGAGAACTCGGAAGGGGCGCGCACGACCCCTTCTGTCGTCGCGTATCAGGAAGACGCCGAGGTTCTCGTCGGCGCACCGGCGAAGCGTCAGGCCGTCACCAACGCCAGGAACACGCTGTTCGCGGTGAAGCGGCTGATCGGCCGGCGCTTCGACGAAAAGGAAGTGCAGAAGGACATCGAGCTGATGCCGTACAGGATCGTCAAGCACGACAACGGCGACGCATGGGTCGAGATCCGCGGCAAGAAGATCGCGCCATCGCAGGTGTCGGCCGAGATCCTGCGCAAGATGAAAAAGACGGCCGAGGACTACCTCGGCGAGGAAGTCACCGAGGCCGTCATCACGGTGCCGGCGTACTTCAACGATTCGCAGCGGCAGGCGACCAAGGACGCCGGCCGCATCGCCGGTCTCGACGTCAAGCGGATCATCAACGAGCCCACGGCGGCGGCGCTCGCGTTCGGAATGGACAAGAAGGAAGGCGACCGCAAGATCGCCGTCTACGACCTCGGCGGCGGCACGTTCGACATCTCGATCATCGAGATCGCCGATGTGGAAGGCGAACATCAGTTCGAGGTGCTGTCGACCAACGGCGACACGTTTCTCGGCGGCGAGGACTTCGACCAGCGCGTGATCGACTACGTCGTCACCGAGTTCAAGAAGGAGCAGGGCGTCGATCTCAAGAACGACGTGCTGGCGCTGCAGCGCCTCAAGGAAGCCGCCGAGAAGGCGAAGATCGAGTTGTCGTCGTCGCAGCAGACCGACATCAACCTGCCCTACATCACGGCCGACCAGTCCGGTCCGAAGCATCTGTCGATCAAGCTCACGCGCGCCAAGTTCGAGTCGCTGGTCGAGGACCTGATCGAACGCACGATCGAGCCCTGCCGGATCGCGATCAAGGACGGCGGGGTCAAGCTGTCGGACATCGGCGATGTGATCCTCGTCGGCGGCATGACGCGGATGCCGAAGGTGCAGGAGAAGGTCAAGGAATTCTTCGGCAAGGAACCGCGCAAGGACGTCAATCCCGACGAAGCCGTTGCCGTCGGCGCAGCGATCCAGGGTGGCGTGCTGAAGGGCGACGTGAAGGACGTGCTGCTGCTCGACGTGACGCCGCTGTCGCTCGGCATCGAGACACTCGGCAGCGTGATGACCAAGCTGATCCGGAAGAACACGACGATCCCGACGAAGGCGCAGCAGACGTTCTCCACCGCCGACGACAACCAGAGCGCGGTGACGATTCACGTGCTGCAGGGCGAGCGCGACGTCGCGGCGGGCAACAAGAGTCTCGGCCAGTTCAACCTGGAAGGGATACCGCCGTCGCCGCGCGGGATGCCGCAGATCGAGGTCACGTTCGACATCGACGCCAACGGCATCCTTCACGTGTCGGCGAAGGACAAGGCGACCGGCAAGGAAAACACGATCAAGATCAAGGCCAACTCGGGCTTGTCGGAGAGCGAGATCCAGGCGATGGTCAAGGACGCCGAGGCGCATGCCGACGAGGACAGGAAGCAGGTCGAGGTGGTGCAGGCCAGGAATGCGCTCGACGCGCTGGTGCACAGCGTGAAGAAATCGGTGGCCGAGTATGGCGACAAGGTAGGCGCCGACGACAAGGCGAAGATCGAGGCCGCGTTGAAGGAGGCCGATGATCTGCTGAAGGAGAAGGACGTCTCCAAGGAGCGTCTCGAAGCCAAGGCCGAGGACCTCGGCAAGTCGGCGCAGAAGCTCGGCGAGATGATGTACGCCGAGGCACAGGCCGCGGCGGGCGCCGCAGGCGGCGCCGGCGGTGGGGACGGGGGTGGCACGGCCAGCGGCGATGGCGCGAAGCGCGAAGAAGAGAAGGTCGTCGACGCTGAATTCACGGAAGTCAAAGACCGCAAATAGTG
>JAAFGU010000273.1:4131-8168 GCA_010365205.1 Aromatoleum sp.
CGTTTGCGTTGTCGCAGTGCGGTTGCAGTCGCTTTGCTGCGGCGCCAGTGGGGGACGAAACGGGGGAGATTGTGACTGACGAACAACGTCACGCGCGGATGCTATTCGATGCGGCGCTGAGGGAAATGGGCGCGGCCCTGCACGCTTGCCCGCTGCCGGGCGAGACCGGCCGGCATCTCGGGTGCGACCGCATCGAACCGACGGCGCCGTTCGCGTTCTTCGTCGTCGGCGTCCCGGCACCGGGACATCGCACGCCGGCCGCGACGGCGCGAGCCTGACATGGCCAAGCGCGACTACTACGCGGTGCTGGGCCTCGCCCGCGACGCGACCGACGAGGACGTCAAGAAATCGTACCGGAAACTCGCGATGAAGCACCATCCCGACCGCAATCCGGACGACAAGGCCTCCGAGGAGAAATTCAAGGAAGCGAAGCAAGCCTACGAGATCCTGTCCGACACGAAAAAACGCGCGGCGTACGACCAGTTCGGGCACGCGGGGGTCGATCCGTCGGCCGGCGCCCGCGGATCAGGCGGCGGGCCGGAGGGATTCGGCGGCTTCGCCGACGCGTTCGGCGACATCTTCGGCGAGATCTTCGGCCAGCAGAGGGGAGGCCGCGGCGCCGGCGTCTATCGCGGCGCGGATCTGCGCTTCAACCTCGAACTCACGCTCGAGGAGGCCGCGCGCGGCACCGAGGCGAAGATTCGCATTCCGACGATGGAGGCCTGCGCGACCTGCCACGGTTCGGGGGCCAAGCCGGGCACGCAACCGACGACCTGCGGTACCTGCCACGGCCGCGGCGAGGTGCGGGTGTCGCAGGGCTTCTTTTCGATCCAGCAAACCTGCCCGACGTGCCACGGCACCGGCAAGGTCATCCCGGAACCGTGCGCGACGTGCCATGGCGCGGGGCGCGTGAAGAAGCACAAGACGCTGTCGGTGAAGATTCCCGCCGGAGTCGATCAGGACGACCGGATTCGTCTCTCCGGCGAAGGCGAGGCCGGGATGAATGGCGGACCCACGGGCGATCTTTATGTCGTCGTGAACCTCAAACCCCATTCGGTGTTCCAGCGCGAGGGCGCCGATCTGCACTGCGAGATGCCGATCAGCTTCGCCACTGCCGCACTGGGCGGCGACATCGAAATTCCGACGCTCGAGGGACACGCCAAGATCAAGATTCCGCCGGAAACGCAGACCGGCCAGGTATTCCGTCTGCGGAACAAGGGGATCCGCCCCGTGCGCGGCTCGGTGGTCGGCGATCTGTTCTGCCACGTCGCCCTCGAGACGCCGGTCAAGCTCACGGCGCGGCAGAGGGAACTGCTGCGTGAATTCGAGACGATCAGCGACAAGGACCCCGGTGCGCACAATCCACGCGCCAAATCATGGATGGACAAGGTGCGCGAATTCTTCGGGCCCTGACGGCCCGCGCGCGGGCGCTTGCCGCTGACTCCACCTACGACGTCGCGGTCATCGGCGCCGGCGCCGCCGGAATGATGTGCGCGGCAGAAGCGGGCCGGCGCGGACGCCGGGTGCTGCTGATCGAGCACTATCATCTGCTTGGCGAGAAGATCCGGATCTCCGGCGGCGGCCGCTGCAACTTCACGAACCTCAACGCCGGTCCCGCGAACTACCTGTCGGGCAATCCGGACTTCTGTCGCTCCGCGCTCGCGCGTTACACGCCGCGCGACTTCATTGCGCTGGTCGAGCGCCACCGCATCGCCTGGCACGAGAAGAAGCTCGGTCAGCTGTTCTGCGATGATTCCGCCCTCGGCGTCGTCCGGATGTTGAGGGACGAATGCGATCGCGGTCGTGTGGAATGGTGGATGCCGTGTCCCGTCGACGGAATCACGCGCGAGGGCGATGGATGGTCGGTCGCGACCCCTCGAGGCGAGATCCGCGCGGCGTCGGTGGTAATCGCGACCGGCGGGCTCACCGTGCCGAAGATCGGCGCGACGCCGTTCGGCTACCGGATCGCCGAGCAGTTCGGCCTGAAGGTCGTTCGGCCCAGACCGGCGCTGGTGCCGCTCGCGTTCGCACCGGAGGCGCTCGCACGTTACGCCGATCTGTCCGGTGTCTCCGTCGATGCCGAGGTCTCGTGCGGCGACGGTCGTTTTCGTGAAAACCTGCTGTTCACGCATCGCGGACTGTCCGGCCCCGCCATTCTGCAGATCTCCTCGTTCTGGGACGGACGCTCGCCGCTCTCCATCGACCTTCTGCCCGGTGTCGACGCCCCCGCGTGGCTGTCGGATCTGCGCGCATCCGCGGCACGGGTCGAGAACGCGCTCGCCCTGCGCTTGCCGAAGCGCTTGGCGCAGCAATGGTGTGACGCGCACGGTATTCGCGGACCGGTCAAGGCGCTCGGCGAGGCGCGCTTGCGTGAAATTGCCGCCGGACTGCAGAACTGGCGCGTGCTGCCGTCCGGAACGCTCGGCTACGCCAAGGCCGAGGTGACGCTGGGCGGCGTGGACACCAGCGGCCTGTCGTCGAAAACGATGGGGGCGACCCGGGCGCCCGGACTGTTCTTCATCGGCGAAGTCGTCGACGTCACCGGCTGGCTCGGCGGCTACAACTTCCAGTGGGCGTGGTCGTCGGGGCACGCGGCCGGACAGTTTGCGTGACGCCCGCCATAGCTCGCTTCACACGCGCGACGCTTTTGGCCGCTTTTGGCCGCTTGTGACCGCTTGTGACCGCTTGTGACAACCGCGCGACAGGGCTTAGCATTGCCGGTTCGACCTCCCCCAGTTTCAAGGAGTTCATCGTGTTCGTGCGTTTCGCCGTTGCCATCGTCGCCTTCGCTCTTTCCGCCGTCGCCACCGCCCAGGTGAAGATCGGCCTCATGGTCTCGGCCACCGGGCCCACGACGGCCATCGGCCAGCCGCAGCGCAATACCGGCGAGCTCCTCCCGCCGCGGATCGGCGACACGACGATCGATTACATCTCGCTCGAGGACGGGGGCGACACGACCCGCGCCGTGCAGAACGTGAAGAAGCTGATCCAGGAGCACAACGTCGACGCCATCATCGGGCCGTCGACCACGCCCAATGCGCTCGCGATCCTCGATGCGATCGCCGAGAGCGGGACGCCATTGATGGCGACGGTGGGCACGTCGAGCGTCGTCGAACCGCTCGACGCGAAACGGCGCTGGGTGTTCAAGACGACGCAGAACGACGACCTGATCGCCGCGGCGCTGGTGAAGCACATGAAGAAGGCGGGCGTGAAGACGTTCGGCTTCATCGGATTCAAGGATCCGTACGGCGAGAATTGGAATCGCGTGTTCGTGCCGATGGCGCAAAAAGCCGGTATCGAGCGCGTCGCCACCGAGTACTACCAGCGCGCGGATCCGAGCGTCACCGGACAGGCGCTGAAGCTCATCGCGGCCAAACCGGACGCCGTTCTCGTCGCGGGGGTCGGCGGGCCGGGCGTATTGCCGCAGACCACGCTGCGCGACCTGGGCTACAAGGGCGCGATCTATCAGACCCATGGCGTGGCCGCCGACGACTTCATCCGGCTGGGCAAGGAAAAAGTGGAAGGCACCGTGCTCGCCGCAGGTCCGATGCTGGTGATCGACGAGATCGCCGACGCGAACCCGATCAAGCGTGTTTCGCTGCGCTACATCCGCGCGTACGAAAAGCTGTTCGGACAGAAGCCGGCAACGTTCGGCGCCAATACCTACGACGCCGGGCTGATCCTGCAGGCGGCGATGCCTGCAGCGCTGGCGAAGGCGAAACCCGGAACGCCGGAATTCCGCCGGGCACTGCGCGATTCCGTCGAGAACAACGTCAGGGACCTTGTCGGCTGCCAGGGTGTGTTCAACATGAGCGCAACCAACCACAACGGGATGGACGAGCGCGCGCGGGTGCTGGTCACGGTCAGGGACGGCAAGTTCCGGCTGGTTCCGGAGTGAACGTCGGCGCGCCGCTCGCCTGCGCTTGCCCGGCCTGAGGCGCGGCGAAGGATCGGGGGCCTGCGTTGCGCATCGTCGGCATCCTGCTCGCGGCGGGCCGCGGCGTCCGCTTCGGCGGGGCGAAGCTGCTCTCGACGTT
>JAAFGU010000274.1:0-1603 GCA_010365205.1 Aromatoleum sp.
GCATTGATGCTGGTGCCGGAAATCAACCTGACACCGCAACTGGAGCAGCGGATCGCCGCCGCGTTTCCCGGCCGCCATACCGCGACATTGCACAGCCGACTCGCGGCCGGCGAGCGGCGCCGACACTGGCGCGCCGCGGCGGACGGGCACGCGGATCTTGTGCTCGGCACGCGACTGGCGGTATTCGCGCCGATGCCCCGGCTCGGGTTGATCGTCGTCGACGAGGAACACGACCCGTCGTTCAAGCAGCAGGACAACGTCCGCTATCACGGCCGCGACGTCGCCGTCTGGCGCGCGCGGCGACGCGAGGTGCCGATCGTTCTCGGCAGTGCGACGCCTGCGCTCGAAACACTCGTTCACGCGAAGAGGGGACGTTACGGCTGGCTGAAGCTCCCGCAGCGTGCGGCGGCGCCGGCGCGGCTGCCGTCGCTGACGTTCGTACCTGGCCGTGCGCCTGGCGCCATCGAGGGCATCAGCCAGCCGCTGATGGCGGCGATCGCTACGCGGCTCGCGCGCGGCGAACAATCGCTCGTGTTCATCAACCGCCGCGGTTTCGCACCCTCGCTGTTATGCGCATCCTGCGGCTGGCAGGCGGGCTGTCCCCGCTGCAGCGCACGACTCGTCGTGCATCGAGACGCGGGGGAGATGCGCTGTCATCACTGCGGGCACGGCGAACGTCTGCCGCGCGCCTGCCCCGACTGCGGCAACGTCGACCTGCTGCCGCTAGGCCATGGCACGCAGCGTCTCGAACGCGCGCTCGAAATGCAATTCGCCACGGCGCGCATCGCCCGCATCGATCGCGACAGCACGCAACGCAAGGGCGCCTTCGCCGCGATGCGCGAGCGCGTGCACGCCGGTGAAATCGACATTCTCGTCGGCACGCAGATGCTGGCCAAGGGTCACGATTTCCCCCGGCTGACGCTGGTCGGCGTTCTCGGTGCCGACAACGCGCTCTACAGCGCCGATTTCCGCGCCACCGAGCGGCTCGGGGCGCTGCTGTTCCAGGTCGCAGGTCGCGCGGGCCGCGCGGAGTTGCCAGGCGAAGTGATCGTGCAGACCGATTTCCCGACCCACCCGCTGTATCGCGCGCTGGCCGAGCACGACTACGACCGCCTGGCCGATGCGCTGCTCGCCGAACGCAAGGTCGCCGGCCTTCCGCCGTACACGCATCTCGTGCTGCTGGCGGCCGAGGCACCGAAGCGCGACGCCGTGGACATGTTTCTGCACGCGGCGCACGAGGCGGGTGTCGCGGTCGCGCGGGCCAAGGGACTTCCCATCGATGTATTTCCGCCAGTGCCGCCGACTCTCTCGCGCCGTGCCGGGCTCGAACGCGGCCAGCTGCTCGCGCAGAGTGTGGAGCGCGGTGCGTTGCAGCGTTTCCTGCCGCGGTGGCGGGAGGCCGTCGAGGCACTGCCCGGACGCCGCGTGCGTTGGGCGCTCGACGTCGATCCGCTGGGGTTCGGATGAGGATGCGTCGCGATCCGGGAATCGTGACGGTCTATAATCCATCGTTTCGTCGTCGCATCTGCGCGGACGGAATAAGTCCGCGACTTCGAACGGCGCCCGCGGGCGCTACTCGGCTCGCGGGTCCCTTGCCGAATCC
>JAAFGU010000274.1:1608-5632 GCA_010365205.1 Aromatoleum sp.
CCCCCGCCGCTTTTGCCGCCCCGTGACTGATCTTCGTAACCAACTGGAATCGTGGCTCGCGTCCGGCCTCGCGGCGGTCGCTCCCGAGCGCCTCGGGACGCCGATCGTCGTCGAACGTCCGAAACAGGCGGCGCACGGAGATTTCGCGACCAACGTCGCGTTGCAGCACGCGAAGGCTCTCAAGCGGAACCCGCGCGAGTTTGCGCAGGCGCTCGTCGCCGCATTGCCCGCTTCGGAAATGGTGACGAAGACGGAAATCGCCGGTGCGGGATTCATCAATATCTTCCTGTCGCCCGCCGCGCGGCAGACTGCGGTCACGCGGATTTTCGCCGAGCGTGAGCGCTATGGCTTCAGCAACGTGCGACGTGGCGAGCGGGTGATGGTCGAGTTCGTGTCGGCGAACCCGACCGGGCCGCTGCACGTGGGGCACGGACGGCAGGCAGCGCTGGGCGACGCCCTCGCCACGCTGCTCGAGTCGCAGGGCGCGTCGGTTACCCGCGAGTTCTACTACAACGACGCCGGCCAGCAGATCCAGAATCTCGCCATCTCGGTGCGCGTGCGGGCGCAGGAGCTTCTGGGTGAACATGCGACGATGCCCGAGGACGGCTATCGCGGCGAATACATCCGCGAGATCGCACAGCGCTACCTCGACGAAGTCGGCCACGATCTCGGCGACATCGAGGCAATCCGCCGCTTCGCCGTGGCCGAACTGCGGGAGGAGCAGGACCGCGACCTGCAGGCATTCGGCGTCAAGTTCGACAATTATTATCTCGAAAGCTCGCTCTACACCGACGGCCGCGTCGAGGCGACGGTCGAGCGCCTGACGAGCTCGGGCAAGACGTATTCGGAGGACGGCGCGCTTTGGCTCAGGACCACCGACTACGGCGATGACAAGGACCGTGTGATGAGGAAATCCGACGGCGGGTACACGTACTTCGTGCCCGACGTCGCGTACCACGTCACGAAGTGGGAGCGCGGCTTCGTAAAGGCGATCAACGTGCAGGGTTCCGACCATCACAGCACGATCACGCGCGTGCGCGCCGGGCTGCAGGCGGTGGGGCTTGGCATTCCCGCCGGTTACCCCGATTACGTGCTGCACAAGATGGTCACCGTTATGAAGGGCGGCGAGGAAGTGAAGATCAGCAAGCGCGCCGGCAGCTACCTGACGCTGCGCGAACTGATCGACGAAGTCGGGCGCGACGCCGTGCGTTTCTTTCTCGTCTCGCGCAAGGCGGACAGCGAGTTCACGTTCGACGTCGATCTCGCCCGCTCGCAATCGGAGAACAACCCGGTCTACTATGTGCAGTACGCCCACGCGCGCGTGTGCTCGGTGCTCAAGCAGGCCGGCATCCCGGTCGCGAGCGCAATGGCCGAGCTGGCGGACGCCGACCTCGCGCCGCTGACGAGTCCGTACGAGGAGGTGCTGTTGCGGCGGCTGGCCGATTTCCCGGGCGAACTCGCGCTGGCCGCGCGCGATCTCGCGCCGCATCTGGCAACGTTTTATCTGAAGGAATTGGCCGGCGATTTCCACAGTTACTATAATGCCGAGCGGTTTCTGGTCGATGATGTCCGGTTGCAGCGGGCGCGTCTGGCGCTCGCCGCCGCAAGCGGCCAGGTCATCCGCAATGGCCTCGCGGTGCTGCGCATTGCCGCACCGGAACAAATGTAAGCGCGAGCCCGTCCGATGCCACGATCCGACCGCACGCCCAATGCCCCTACTGCACGCCCGTCCCGTCCGGCGGCGCGGGCCGATCGTCGCGGCACGGCGTCGCGAAAATCCGGACGGGGAGGGACGCTTCTCGGCTTGTTCATCGGCATTGCGCTCGGGCTGGCGCTTGCCGCCGGCGTGGCGTTCTGGCTGATGAAGGCCGGCAATCCGTACCAGCAGGCGAGTGCCTCCAAGGAGCCTGCGCGGGATGCGGGCAGGGAATTGGCCAAAACGGCGAAGGCGGAGCCGGGGGTCAGCGAGAAGCCGCGCTTCGACTTCTACAAGATCCTGCCCGGCGTCGAGGAACCCAAGGTCCAGTCGAAGGCGGTCGAGCGCGTGGCGCCCGACAGGGCAACGGTGGAGCGCGCTGGCATGCCCGAGAAGGCGCCGGACAAGGGGGCCAAGATCGACCCGCGCGGCGCGCCGTCGTCCGGTGCGCCGGACAAGCCCGCCAAGGCCGGCGAGCGTTTCTGGCTGCAGGCAGGCTCATTCGCCGCCGAGTCTGACGCCGAGAATCTCAAGGCGCGTCTCGCCTTCGGCGGATGGGAGGCCGCGGTGCAATCGGCGACGCTTGCGGACAAGAGCATCCGCTATCGCGTCCGCCTCGGACCCTACGACAATACGGACGAGCTCAATCGGATCAAGGGCGAACTCGCGCGGCGCGGCTTCGACGTCGCCGTGATCAAGTTTGACCGGGCGCAATGAGTCGCGGGAACTCCGGTCGGCGCGACGGGCCCAACGAGCGTTACTCCGTAGCCGGTAGTTATAACGACACGAATGCCTCTGGAACCCGCGTGGAATAAGGCTATCCTGTTTTCTAAGTTACCGACTTCTGAGTAATCACCGCGGCGCGCCTCTCGCGCCGCCCCTATGGAGACCAATTCAATGCTCACATTGCGTATTTTTACCCGGGGCCTCGCAGCCGGCTTTGTTCTCGCGGTCGCCGCCGCGTTCGTCGCGGTCACCGCCGCGGGGGCGCAGGAGCTGCAGGAAGGGAAGAACTACTTCCGCTTCAAGGCTCCGCTGCCCGTGGAGACCGGAAAAAAGATCGAGGTCATCGAATTCTTCTCGTACGGCTGCCCGCATTGCGCCGACCTCGAACCCATCCTGCAGCCGTGGATCAGGGCGCTGCCCGCCGACGTCCAGTTCCGCCGCGTGCCGGTGCTGTTCCAGGAACGCTGGATCGTGCTCGCGAAGGCATTTTTCACGCTCGACGCGCTGGGCGAGGACGCGCGGTTGTCGCCGGAGGTCTTCACGGCGATCCACAAGAGCGGGATCAATCTGGCCAGCGAGAAAACGTTCTTCGACTGGGCCGCGACCAAGGGTCTGGATCGCAAGAAGGTCGAGGACATGTACGCGTCGTTCTCGATCGCGGGCAAGATCAACCGGGCGAAGCAGCAGGCACAGCTCTACAACATCCAGTCGGTGCCGACGCTAATCGTCGACGGTAAGTTCATGACGGCCTCCGACAAGGTCGGCGGTCACCCTAACATTCCGTCCGCGCTCAACGCGCTGGTCGCCAAGGCCCGCGCCGAGCGTCCGAAGAGCTGACGGTGCCTTCCGCGCCGCCGGCGCCGGACGGCGGTCGCGCGTGAACGTCTTCATCACCGGCGCCAGCAGCGGGATCGGCGCCGCGATCGCCCGGTATTACGCGGCACAGGGCGCCAATCTCGGGCTGTTCGCGCGGCGCGAGGCGGCGCTCGAAGCGCTTGCCGCGCAGTTCCCCGGCGGACATGCGATTGCCTATGGGGGCGACGTCCGCGATGCCGGTGCGCTCGCGCGTGCTGCGGCCGATTTCATCGCGCGTTTCGGTGCGCCCGACGTCGTGATCGCCAATGCCGGCGTGTCGCTGGGCGCGGTCACCGAATTCGCCGAGGATCTTCCGGTATTCAAGACCGTGTTCGACACCAACGTGCTCGGGCTCGTCGGCACCTTCCAGCCGTTCATCGCAGCGATGAAGGCGTCCGGTCGAGGCGCGCTTGTCGGCATCGCCAGCGTGGCGGGGTTCCGCGGCTTGCCCGGATCCGGCGCGTACTCGGCCTCGAAGGCCGCGGCGATCATCTACCTCGAGAGCTTGCGGCTCGAACTCGCCGGCACCGGTGTCGCCGTGATCACCATCTGCCCCGGCTATGTCGCGACGCCGATGACGCAGAACAATCCGTATCCGATGCCGTTCCTGCTCGACCCCGACAAGGCGGCGCGGCTGATCGGCCGTGCCATCGCACGCGGCAGACGGTTTTACGTCTTGCCTTGGCCGATGGCACTGGTCGGCCGCGTGCTGCGGTTGTTGCCGCGTCCGCTGTACGACGCGCTGTT
>JAAFGU010000275.1 GCA_010365205.1 Aromatoleum sp.
AGCCGGGCAGCCGGGCAGAAGCCGCCACATGGCGCGCGCGATGGAGGATATTCCACGCCCGGCATGAACGCCCGCTGCTCGTTGTTGCCGTCGGGGTGGTCGGATTGGCGCTGGTTCTCGTCCACGCGGCGATCAACCCGCCGCCACGACCGCTTCGGCAGGAAGACATCGGCGCCGCGGTTCTGAATTCGCTGGAGCACGCGAAGCCGCCGTCGCATGCGTCGACGGCGTACGAAGCGGTGCGCCGCTCGGTGGTGCGCGTCAATGGCCTCGGACTTAAGAAGGAGTCGCAAGGGGACGTCGTCGAAGGCGTGGGCACCGGCGTCGTCATCGTCGATACCGGGATCATCCTCACCAACATGCACGTCGTCGCCGGCGCGGAGAGGATTCAGGTCGTGTTCGACGACGGGCTCGAAGCGGACGCCGACGTCGTCGGCATCCGGCCGGAGCACGATCTAGCGGTACTGAAGGCCAGGAAAATTCCGGACGACCTGCCCGCGGCGACGCTGCGTTCGACCAACGATTTGGCGCCCGGCGACGAAGTCATCGCAGTGGGATTTCCGTTCGGTATCGGGCCCTCGGTGTCCGCGGGAGTGGTCTCAGGATTGCGGCGCGAATACGGGTCCCGCGAGGGCAAACGGCTGCTCACCAACCTCATTCAGTTCGACGCGGCGGTCAACCCCGGCAATTCCGGTGGCCCGCTGGTGACCGCGGACGGTGAAGTGGTCGGCATCGTCACGGCGATCCTCAACCCGACCAGCCAGCACGTTTTCATCGGCGTTGGCTTCGCGGTTCCCATCGAAAACGCGGCATCCGCCATCGGCATGTCGCCGTTCTGACGCGGTTCGACTCGAGGCCAATACGCATGAACGACCACGCACCCGTTCGCACCGCCGTGACGCCGCTGATGGAGCGGATTCTTTACGAAGTCAAGCGCGTCGTCGTCGGCCAGGACCATTTCCTCGAACGCGTGCTGGTGGCGGTACTCGCGCAGGGCCACCTGCTGGTCGAAGGCGTCCCGGGACTGGCGAAGACGCTGACGGTGAAGACGCTCGCGCGCACGATCCGCGGCAGCTTCAAGCGCATCCAGTTCACGCCTGACCTGGTCCCGGCGGATCTCGTCGGAACCCGCATCTACAACCAGAAAACCGGCGAGTTCAACACGTCGCTCGGTCCCGTGTTCACCAACCTGCTCCTCGCCGACGAAATCAACCGGGCGCCGGCCAAGGTGCAAAGCGCGCTGCTCGAGGTGATGCAGGAGAATCAGGTGACGATCGCCGGCGAGACGCATCGGGTGCCCAGCCCGTTCCTGGTGATGGCAACGCAGAATCCGATCGAGACCGAGGGCACCTACCCGCTCCCCGAGGCGCAGGTGGACCGCTTCATGATGAAGGTGCTGGTCGGCTACCCGAGCGAGGAGGAGGAATTCGTCATCGTCGAGCGGGTGACCGGCGTCGCGCAGGAAGTTGCCGCGGTGGCCACGACCGACGAACTCGCCGCGTTGCAACGCGAATGCCGGGCCGGCTACGTTGATCCCTCTTTGATGCAATACGCGGTGCGCCTCGTCGCCGCGACCCGCGACCCCGAGCGTCACGGCATCAAGGACATGGCGCGCTACCTGACCTTCGGCGCGAGCCCGCGCGCGACCATCCATCTGGTCGAGAGCGCACGCGCACTCGCGTTCCTGCGTGGCCGGCCGTACGTGCTGCCCGAGGACCTGTCCGATCTCGCCCCCGATGTGCTGCGGCACCGGATGTCCCTGTCGTACGAAGCACTCGCCGACTCGGTGAGCGCCGATGCGCTGATCCTGCGGATCATGCAGCACGTGCCGCGGCCCGAGAAACCCCTCGAGAGCCATGTCCGCATCGGCCGCGACGCAAGCCCCGGCGCCTGACGCAGTCCTGCGGCGCCTCGAGTGGACGGTGATCCGCCGTCTAGACGGCGTGCTGCACGGCGACTACCGCACGCTGTTCCGCGGCTACGGGCTCGACCTGGCCGACCTGCGCGAGTACGTGTACTCCGACGACGTCCGACATATCGACTGGAATGTCACGGCGCGGCTGCAGACGCCCTACGTGCGCGAGTACAACGAGGAACGCGAAGTCGCCGCATGGTTTCTGCTCGACTTGAGTCCATCGGTGGAGTTCGGTTCGCAGCCGTTGCGCAAACGGGGCGTGTCGACCGAATTCGTGACGGTACTGGCGCGTATCCTCACGCGCCACGGCAACCGCGTCGGCGCGCTCCTATACGGCAACAGCGTGGATACGGTGATCCCCGCGCGCAGCGGCCGGCGCCAGGTGCTTCACCTTCTGCACCGGATGCTGACGCGCCCGCCGCCCGCGAACGCGGCGACGACCGATCTCTCGGACCTGCTGCGGACCGCGTATCGGGTCGCGCCGCGGCGTTCGCTGATGTTCGTCGTGTCCGACTTCATCAGCGCGCCGGGGTGGGCGGAGCCGCTCGCGCACCTCGCGCAGCGGCATGACGTCGTCGCCGTGCGTCTGTACGACCCTATGGAAATGGAAATGCCCGATCTCGGCCTCCTCCTCGTCCAGGACGCGGAGACGGGCGAGCAGCTGTTCGTCGACACTCACGACCGCGGTTTCCGCGAACGTTTCGCCGACGCCGCGCAAAAACGGGAGGCGGAACTGCGGTCGGCATTTCGCGCGGCGGGCGTCGACGCGCTCGAACTTTCGACCGACGACGACCTGGTCGACGCGATCCTGCGCTTCGCCGATTTGCGCAAGCGGCGCAGCCAACTGGCGGCCGGCGGCAGCCTGCCCCGGCACCTCGGATTTTCGGCGTGACCTACCTGTGGCCCGAAATGCTGGCGCTGCTGGTTCTGGTGCCGGTCCTCGTCGGCGCCTACGTGCTGTTGCTGCGGCGAAAGAAGAAGGCCGCGCTGCGGTACGCGAGTTTGAGCCTGATCAAGGACGCGCTGGGCGCGGGCCAGCGCTTCCGGCGGCACCTGCCGCCGCTCCTGTTCCTGGTCGCTCTGACGCTGATGCTGATCGCGATCGCGCGCCCGGTCGCGGTGGTCACGCTGCCGTCGCAGCACGAGACGGTGATTCTCGCGATGGACGTGTCCGGCAGCATGCGCGCCACCGACGTCAAGCCCAATCGGCTGGTCGCGTCGCAGGCTGCCGCGCGGGCGTTCGTCGCCGAGCAGCCGAAGACGACGCGCATCGGCGTCGTGTCGTTCGCGGCCACCGCGTCGGTCGTGCAGTCACCGACGCACAGTCGGGAGGACATCCTCGCCGCAATCGACCGGTTCGAGCTGCAGCGCGGCACCGCGGTGGGTAGCGGCATCCTCGTCTCGCTGAAGATGATCTTTCCGGACGTCGAGTTCGACCTGCGGTCGTACAACCCGCGCGGGGGCACCCAGCGCAGCGCGCCGCTCGATCCGTCGCGTCCGGCGGACAAACCCCAGCCGAAGCCCGTTCCCCCGGGCTCCTACTCGTCGGCGACGATCATCCTGCTCACCGACGGCCAGACGACGACCGGACCGGATCCGATCGAGTCGGCGCGGATGGCCGCCGACCGCGGTGTCCGCGTCTACACGGTGGGAATCGGCACGACGGCCGGCGAAACCATCGGCTCCGAGGGCTGGTCGATGCGCGTGCGACTGGACGAGGAGTCGCTGAAGACGATCGCGACGCTCACGCACGCGGAATACTTTTACGCCGGCACGGCCCCCGACCTGCAGAAAATCTACGAAAACCTGAAGACGCGGATCTTCTTCGAGCAAAAGGAGTCCGAGATCACGGCGCTTTTCGCCGCGGCAGCCGCGGTCTTCGCGTTTCTGTCGGTAATGCTGTCGATGCTGTGGTTCGGCCGGATCATGTAGTGGCGGGCACGCGAGCCGCTCGTCCGGGTCGTAGCGCGTCGCGGACGGGCGATCGAGCCGCCGGCGGACGGCACGCACCGTCGGACGACGGGCGGCATCGAACCGCGCAACGCCTGCGGCGAGATGTTGTTGACGGCGCTAGCGGGGCTCCGGCGGCGCGACTGCGGCACCCTCGA
>JAAFGU010000276.1 GCA_010365205.1 Aromatoleum sp.
CCTCGGGCACGATCGAGATCGCCGCCGAATACGCGGGCGACGGCGCGTTCCCGCCGGCCGTGTCATCTCCGGTGTCGGTCGCCGTCGACGTCAAGCTCCAAGTGTCGGATCCTGCCCGAATTCCGGCGCTTTCCGACCGCACGTTGTTATGGGTCGCGCTCGCACTGGCCGCCCTCGGCGCTCATCGGCTGCGGCGGCCACGGAACTGAACACCTCGCTGAACGCCGCGATGCCCGGTTCGCCGCTCAGTTCGCCGCTCGGTTTGCTGCTCGGTTTGCTGCTCGGTTTGCGCCTCCGTTCGCTGCTCGGTTTGCTCCTCGGTTTAGTGACCCGCGCGTGAAGTTCGAGCCCGCCGGGCTGCTGCGCTCGCTCGCCGCGGCGCCGCGCTGGCTCATCGGGCTCGCGATCGTCGGCCTGTTCCTGATCGACCCGCTGCTCGACGCGGGTTCGCATGCCGCGCGCACGCCGCTGTTCGCGAAACTCGAGGCGATTGCCTACGACGTCCGGCTTGCGCTGACCCGGCCGAACGCGGGCGACGCGCAGGTCGTCGTCATCGACATCGACGAAAAGAGCCTGCAGCGCGAAGGCCGCTGGCCGTGGGAGCGCGACAAGCTCGCGCGCCTGGTGGAACGACTGCTTGACGGGCAGCAGGCACGCGCCGTCGGCTTCGACGTCGTTTTTTCCGAGCCGGACCTGTCGGGCGGATTGCGCGTGCTGAACGATCTCGCGGCGGGCGAATTTGCCCACGTGCCCGGATTCGCGGCGCGCGTCACGGGGCTCCGCGCGTCGCTCGATCATGACCTGCGTTTTGCCGAGTCCATGCGCGGGCGACCCGTGGTGCTGGGCTTCGGTTTTCCATTGGAGCGGCAAACCGTCGGCCTGCTGCCGCCGCCGGCGTTCACCGCCGCCGACTTGGGCGAGCACCGGATTCCGATCGCGCCGGAGGCGGGGTACACGGCCAATCTTCCGGAGCTGCAGCAAGCCGCCGCGAGCGCCGGGCATTTCGACCCGGTGTTCGACTCGGACAACGTCGTACGCCGCGTGCCGATGGTCAAGCGTTTCGGCGACGGCTTCTATCCCGCGCTCGCGGTCGCGGTGCTCCAAGTCGCGCTGGAGGCAAAGTCGGTGCGGCCGCGTTTCGATACCAACGGCGAACTCGATGCGCTGGATGTCGACGGGCTGATCGTTCCGCTCGCGCGCGACGGCACGGCGCTGGTTCCCTATCGCGGCGCGATCCGCACGTTTCGCTATTTCTCGGCCGCCGACATCCTCGCGGGATCGGTGCCGGCCGATGCCTTCGCCGGCGCCATCGCGCTGGTCGGCACCACGGCGAAGGGCCTCTACGACCTGCGCTCGACGCCGGTCGGCCCCGATTTCCCCGGTGTCGAAGTCCACGCGAATCTGGTCGCGGGAATGTTGAACGGCGATCTGAAAACAGTGCCGAGCGGGGCCGCGGAGATCGAGGCGCTGATCATGATCGGCGCGGGCCTCCTCGTCGTATTCGCAGTTGCGTGGCGCTCACCGGTGCTCTCGGTCGTCGGCATCGCCACGATCGCCGCCGCGGCGATCGCGATCAACGTCGCCTTCTGGTTGCGCGCCAACGCGGTGATAGCGCTCGCGCCCACACTCGTCATGCTGCTCGCGCTGCTGGTGTGGAATCTGATGTTCGGATTCTTCCGGGAGTCGCGCGCGATCCAGCAGCTGTCCGACCGCTTCGGCGAGTACGTGCCCAAGGAGCGCGTCGCGCAGATGCGGGAAACGGGGATGCAGTTCTCGATGGACGGCGAGAGCCGCCAACTCACCGTGATGTTCTCGGACGTGCGCAACTTCACGACGGTGTCCGAGCGGCTGCCGCCGCGCGAGTTGTCGGCGATGATGAATGCGTACCTGACGCCGATGACCGCGATCGTCCACGAGCATCACGGCACGATCGACAAGTACATCGGCGACGCGATCATGGCTTTCTGGGGAGCTCCGCTGGAAAACCCGCGGCACGCCTCCGATGCGGTGGCCGCCGCGGTCGCGATGCAAAAGAAGATGCCGCTCTTGGCCGAAGAATTCCGCAAACGCGGCTGGCCCGCGCTGGCTATCGGCGTCGCCCTCAATACGGGCGCGATGAACGTGGGCGACATGGGTTCCCGCTTCCGCAAGGCTTACACGGTGCTGGGGGACGCCGTGAATCTCGCGTCCCGGCTCGAGAGCCTGACCAAGACCTACGGCGTCGGCGTCCTGTGCGGCGACGACACGATGCGGGCGGCGCCCGGCTTCGCCTGGCGCGAGGTCGACCGCATCCGCGTCAGGGGGCGGGAGCAGGCGCTTTCGGTCTGGGAGCCGCTGGGAAAAGGCGTGCCCGACGGAGTTGCCGCTGAACTCGCGCAGTGGCACGAGGCGCTGAAATGGTATCGAGCGGAAGGATTCGCCGAAGCGTTCGCGCTGCTGGCCACACTTCCGCCGTGCCCGCTCTACGACCTGTTCCGCGCGCGCTGCGTCCGATTTCTCGAGAAACCACCGCCGCCGGATTGGGACGGTGCGACGAACTACGAGACCAAGTGATTGCTCAACGGTCACCGCTCACAACGCAGCGCGCGCGGCTTAACGAGGCATGCCGCGCGAGCCGCTCACTGATCCGCAATCAGCAAGGCGCGCCGGGCGCGCACTTGCGGTAACCGGCCACCCCTTCGATCACGCCACCGGAACGAAGGTTGAAAAAGTAGTCGAGTCCGATGCCGATTCCACCGGGTCCGGCGAAGAACCCGGCGAAATTGCCCGCCACCAGGGGTTTGCATCCGATCCCGCCGCAGTTGACGACGGCGCCGGCCCCCGACGTCGAAAATTTTCCGTCGAGGATGCCGGCCGTGCCGTTCATCGTGTAGGTCGCGTTGGTGTAGCCCACCGCCAGTCCCGACAGCGCCGCCGTCGCCAGCGTGAAGTCGACGTCGACCTTGCCGGCCGACAGCAACGTACCCAGGCCTCCCGTGGAGTCGGTGGGCCGCGTTCCGCCGACCGGCGCGTAGCTGACCTTGCCCGAGGTCGGAAGATCGACCGCGGTGTTGCCGTAAATGTAGTGCAGGTTGCCGCCGTCGTTGTGCACGACGTCGCCGTTGGCGAGGCGCTGCGTAATCGTCGAGCCCGCGCCCTCCCAGCGGCCCCAGTTGATTCCCGCCGCGGTTCCATCGCTGCCGACGTCGGTGATAGACGCGGTGCCGACGTCGGCGCTGAGGCGTCCGTTGTCGAACGACGTGAGACGGCCCGCGCCGTCGCGGCCGAGGGCGAGCGCGGGATTCTGCGTCGAGTCGAGTTCGAGCGTATAGCGGTCCGAGCCGACGATGATCGTCTGCGGCGAACTCTGACCCGCGTGGCCGAAATCCTCGGTCGCCAGATAGGCGAACTTGGGATTGGGCAACGCCAGTTCGACCTTGAACTCGGGGACCTTGGTGAACACGAGATTGCCCGTGGGCCTGCTTTCGCCGCGTCCGCCCAGGAGATCGGCGAGGAACTCGGGCGGCGCGATGACGCGCTGGGGCGGCCCGCCGTCCGGCACATGGAAATACTCGCGCTCGCCGAAATCGGCATCGCCAAACGGCGTGCCGCAGGCAATACGGCCTTCGAGCACGCCGCCCCACAATCCGGGTGCGCCGAAACCGCCCGACGCGATCGGGCAGGCCTCGGCGGCGCAGATCTGCAGCTGGTAGTGCGTGCCGCGAATGCCGATTGTCGCCTGCGTCGTCAACACCTGGTACTGCTCGTGGTTGACCTGGCCAACGCTGCCGGTGAGCGTGCGGAAACCGCCGCGCACCAGCCGGAAGACCGCGCGGTTGCTCGCGTCGTCGCGGCCCACGAAACTGAACGCCTCGATCCTGAACTCGGACTCGGGTTTCAACGCCACCAGTCCGCCGTCGGCGAAACGTATTTGCGCGTGGCTCTGCGCCGCGGTGACGACGGTGTCGCCGACGCTGACGTTCGCACCCGCCGCGAGGCGCACGCGTTCGGCGCCGCGCACCGCGGCCACGTC
>JAAFGU010000277.1 GCA_010365205.1 Aromatoleum sp.
CGCTTGCCGCGCGGCCCGCCGCGAGGGTCTCGACCTCGGCCAGCGCCGCCGCCAGCACGATGTCGCGCGCGACGGCGGTCCGGGGCGGGAACAACGCGTCGTGATGGCGGGCAATGAGCCCGGTGTCGACGTCGCCGGAAGCGAACGCGTGGTGGGCGACGACGCGCTGCAGGAAAGCGACGTTGGTGGCGACACCCACGATCTCGTACTCGGCAAGCGCTTCGGCCAACCGGCGCAGCGCGGCGGCGCGGTCCTCACCGTGGGCGATCAGCTTGGCGATCATCGGGTCGTAGTACGGCGTGATCTCGTCGCCCGCGCGCACGCCGGTGTCGACGCGTAGCGAGCGCGTGGTCGCGGGTGCACGCAGATGCGCCAATCTGCCGATCGACGGCAGGAAGCCGCGGTCAGGATCCTCCGCATAAATGCGCGCCTCGATCGCGTGACCGCGAATGGCCAGATCCTGCTGCCGCAACGGCAAGGGTTCGCCGGCAGCCACGCGCAACTGCCATTCGACCAGGTCGAGACCGGTGATCATCTCGGTCACCGGATGCTCGACCTGCAGCCGCGTGTTCATCTCCATGAAGTAGAACGCGCCGTCGCTCGCGAACGTGTCGGCCGCGATGAATTCGACGGTTCCGGCGCCGACGTAGCCGATCGCCTTCGCCGCGGCGACCGCGGCCTCGCCCATCGCGCGGCGGTGCTCGGGCTTCATCGCGGGCGCAGGCGCTTCCTCCAGCACTTTCTGGTGGCGGCGCTGTACCGAGCAGTCGCGCTCGAAGAGATACACGGCACTGCCGTGCATATCGGCGAACACCTGGATCTCGATGTGGCGCGGCGCGGTCAGGTATTTCTCGATCAGCACGCGGTCGTCGCCGAAGCCGGCCTTCGCCTCGCGTTGCGCCGACGCGAGCGCCGCGGCAAAATCCTGCGCGCGCTCGACGACCTTCATCCCCTTGCCGCCGCCGCCGGCGGTCGCCTTGATCAGCACCGGGAATCCGATCTTCGCGGCTTCGCGCGCGAGAAGTTTCGGGTCCTGGTCGTCGCCGTGGTAGCCGGGCACCAGCGGCACGTGCGCGGCGCCCATGATGTTCTTCGCCGCCGACTTCGATCCCATCGCCGCGATCGCCGCCGGCGGCGGGCCGATGAACGCGATGCCGGCGCTGGCGCACGCGGCGGCGAACTGCGCATTTTCGGAAAGAAACCCGTACCCCGGATGAATGGCCTGCGCGCCGGCGCGCCTGGCGATCTCGATGATCGTATCGCCCAAGAGATAGCTCTCCCGCGGCGGCGGCGGACCGAGCCGGTAGGCCTCGTCGCACGCGGCGACATGCAGCGCCCCGGCGTCGGCATCGGAGTACACGGCGACGGTGCGCAGCCCCATCCGGCGCGCAGTGCGCGCTACACGGCAGGCGATTTCACCGCGGTTGGCGATCAGAATCTTTTCAAACATCGGAGGAAGGGCCCGTCGCGCCATCGCGGCGCGCTGCCGGCGTCACCGCGGTTCCGGTGATGCGGTCGAACAACGACTTGAGAAAACGCCACACCTTCGGGATAAGCCACAGCATCAGCGCAACCAGCAGCGCCAGCACGATCAGCGCGGCAATCGGGTGCGCAAAAGCGAGCCACAGCACGGTGCCCACGGCGACCTCCTCGCCGAACGACGCCGCCCAATTCGAGAACGGCTCCGGCGACGTGTTGATCACCGCGCGGCTCCCGGTCTTGGCGAGGTGGCTGCCGGCGGCGAGCGAACCGCCAAGGATCGCCGCGGCGAACGTGGCCGCCGCCGACGAGTCGCCGAACACGCTGGCGGCAAGCGCGGCGCCCGCGGGGATTCGGATGAAGGTGTGCACGGCGTCCCACAGCGTGTCCACACCGGGAACCTTGTCGGCGAAAAATTCGACGGAGAACATGAATCCCGACGCCGCCAGCACCCACGGATGCATCAGGACGCCGAGGCCTCCCGGCAGCTCCACCCAGTGCAGGTAGCCGAGCCCGCCGACGATGAACAGCACCGCATACAGCCGGATGCCGCTCGCCCATCCGAGTGCCGCCGCCAGCGCGATCAGCTGCCAGGTGTCGAATTGCGCCAATCCCGGGATCACGTTCACTTTTTCCTCAGTGCCGGGGGCACCCAGGCCGGTACTCTCTTCCCGAGAAAAGCCGCCACACCCTCCCGGGCCTCGGGCGAGGCGCGCACCGTCGCGATGCGCTGCGCCGTATCGGCAATCATCGCGTCGTCGAACGGACGGTGCGCAATCGCGCGAATCAGCGTCTTGCATTCCGCCTGCGCGTCCGGGCCCGCGACCAGCAACGCGCCCAGGAGCTCGTTGATCCGCTCGTCGAGCGCGGCGACCGGGACGATGTCATGGACGAGGCCGATCCGGTAGGCCTCCGCCGCGTCGAACCGCTCCGCGGTGAGGAAATAACGGCGGGCCGCACGCGCGCCGATCGCCTCGACGACGTAGGGGCCCACGGTAGCGGGAATAAGGCCGAGCTTCGCTTCGGAGAGCGAAAACGTGGCCTCGATCGCGGCAATCGCAATGTCGCAGCAAGCGACCAGACCGACGCCGCCGCCATAGGCCGCACCGTGGACGCGCGCGATCGTCGGCTTGGTCATCCGCGAGAGCGTTTTCAGCATGGTGGCGAGCGCCGTCGCATCCGCCATGTTCTGTTCCCGGCCATACCCGGCCATTTTTTTCATCCAGTTGAGGTCGGCGCCGGCGCAGAAACTTTTTCCGTGACCCAGGATCACGACGGCGCGCACCGCAGCGTCGCCATCGATCGCGAGCAGCGCGTGCGTCAATTCGGCGATCGACGTTTCGTCGAACGCGTTATGGATGTCGGGCCGTGCGAGCGCGAGCAGCGCGACGCCGTTGCGGGTTTCGAGCGCGAGCGTCTGGTACGCCGTTTTCGCGGAAACGCGGTTCTTCGCGCCTGCTGTCTTGCCGGCGCCCTTTCCCGCGGATGCTTTCGGTTTGGCGGTTGCCATGAGCTTTCTCACATTCGGAACACGCCGAATTTCGTCGGCTCGATGGGTCGGTTCAACGACGCCGAGATCGCCAGCCCCAGCACTCTCCGGGTGTCGGCCGGATCGATGATGCCGTCGTCCCACAGCCGCGCGCTGGCGAAGTACGGATGACCTTCCATTTCGTACTGCGCGCGGACCGGCGCCCGAAAGGCTTCTTCGTCTTCGGCGGTCCACGCGCCGCCCTTCGCTTCGATCGCGTCGCGGCGCACCGTCGCCAGCACCGTCGCCGCCTGCTCGCCGCCCATCACCGAGATCCTGGCGTTCGGCCACATCCACAGAAACCGCGGATTGAACGCGCGTCCGCACATGCCGTAGTTTCCGGCGCCGTAGCTGCCGCCGATGATCACGGTGAACTTCGGCACCTGAGCGCACGAGACCGCGGTGACCATCTTGGCGCCGTCGCGCGCGATGCCGCCGGCCTCATACTTCCGGCCGACCATGAAGCCGGTGATGTTCTGCAGAAACACGAGCGGCACCCCGCGCTGCGCGCACAGCTCGATGAAGTGCGCGCCCTTCAGCGCCGATTCCGAGAAAAGCACGCCGTTGTTGGCGACGATCCCCGCCGGATAACCCCAGATCCGCGCGAAACCGGTGACCAGCGTCGTGCCGTAGCGCGCCTTGAATTCGTCGAAATCGCTGCCGTCGACGATCCGCGCGATCACCTCGCGCACGTCGTAGGGCTTCTTTATGTCGGCATTGATGACGCCGTAGATTTCCTCGGGCGCGTACTTCGGCGCAACCGGCTCGCGCACCTCGGTGACGATGCGTTTCGGCCGATTCAGATCGCCGACGATCCGGCGCGCAATCGCGAGCGCGTGGTGATCGTCCTGCGCCAGATGATCGGCCACGCCCGAGACTCGCGTATGGACGTCGGCGCCGCCCAGCTCCTCGGCGGTGACGATTTCACCGGTCGCCGCCTTCACCAGCGGCGGGCCGCCGAGGAAGATCGTCCCCTGGTCCTTGACGATGATCGACTCGTCGGA
>JAAFGU010000278.1 GCA_010365205.1 Aromatoleum sp.
GCGCCACGCCGGGCCGCGCCGGATTCGCGCCGCCGTCGCAACGCAAACGGAGCCCGTCGGCTCCGGCGGGCCGCGATCAGCTGTGCGCCGACGCGACCTTCGGCGCCTCGGCGAACATCAGCAGCGGCTTGCCGTCGTTGGTGATCGTCGCTTCGTCGACGACCACGCGGGACAGGTTGGTCTGCGACGGGAGGTCATACATCACATCGAGAAGCACCTGTTCGAGAATCGAACGAAGTCCGCGCGCGCCGGTCTTGCGCGCCAGCGCCTTCTTCGCGATCGCCATCAGCGCCGCCTCGCGAATCTCCAGTTCGACGCCTTCCATCCGGAACATCTTCTGGTACTGCTTCATCAGGGCGTTCTTCGGCTCGACCAGGATCTGGATCAGCGCCGCCTCGTCGAGCTCCTCGAGAGTGGCGACGACCGGGAGCCGGCCGACGAACTCGGGAATGAGGCCGAACTTGATCAGGTCTTCGGGCTCTGCATCGCGCAGCAGCAGCCCGATGTCCTTGCGGTCGTCGGGGCTCGTCACCACCGCGCCGAAGCCGATGCCGGTCTTCGCGGTGCGATGACGAATGATCTTCTCGAGGCCGTCGAATGCGCCGCCGCAGACGAACAGGATGTTGGTCGTGTCGACCTGGACGAACTCCTGGTTCGGATGCTTGCGCCCGCCCTGCGGTGGTACCGACGCGATGGTTCCCTCGATCAGTTTCAGCAGCGCCTGCTGCACCCCCTCGCCCGAAACGTCGCGGGTGATCGACGGGTTGTCACTCTTGCGCGAAATCTTGTCGATCTCGTCGATGTAGACGATGCCCCTTTGCGCCTTCTCGATATCGTAATCGCACTTCTGCAGCAGTTTCTGGATGATGTTCTCGACGTCCTCGCCGACATACCCGGCTTCCGTCAGCGTCGTCGCGTCGGCGATCACGAACGGAACGTCGAGCAGCCGCGCCAGCGTCTGTGCCAGCAGGGTCTTGCCCGAACCGGTGGGGCCGATCAGCAGGATGTTGCTCTTCGCGAGCTCGACTTCGTCGTCCTTGCCGCCCGTTTCCAGCCGCTTGTAGTGGTTGTAGACGGCGACCGAGAGGATTTTCTTCGCGGTGTCCTGGCCGATCACGTACTGATCGAGGATCTGCCGGATGTCGTGCGGCGTGGGCAGCTTGTTCTTGTCGGACCGCGCCGAATCCGCGCTGGCGCCTTCCTCGCGGATGATGTCGTTGCACAGTTCGATGCACTCGTCGCAGATGAACACCGACGGGCCGGCGATGAGCTTCCGCACCTCGTGCTGGCTCTTGCCGCAGAAGGAGCAGTAAAGCAGCTTGTCGCCGGAAGGTTTGTCGGCCATCGTCTGGTTATTGCGTGTGGATTCAGTTGCCTGGATGCGGAATCGGTGGATCGACTTTACCCGCCCTGTACCCGCTTCTGCAAGACCTTGTCGACGATGCCGTACGTCTGCGCCTCGTCGGCGGTGAGAAAATTGTCCCGGTCGTGGTCCAACTCCACCTGCTCGGGCGTACGGCCGGTGAAGCCTGCCATCTGCTTGATGAAGCGCTTCTTGAGATCGATGACGAACTGCGCGTGACGCTCGATGTCCGAAACCTGTCCCTGAAAACCGCCCGAAGGCTGGTGGATCATCACCGTCGAGTTCGGCAGCGCGAAGCGCTTGCCCTTCGCCCCGGCAGCGAGCAGGAACGCACCCATGCTCGCCGCCATCCCGACGCACATTGTCGACACGTCCGGCCTGATGAACTGCATCGTGTCGAAGACCGCCATCCCCGCCGATATCGAGCCGCCCGGCGAATTGATGTAGAAGTGGATGTCCTTGTCGGGATTTTCCGACTCGAGGAACAGCATCTGCGCAACGATCAGGTTGGCCGTGTTGTCGTTGACGGGCCCCACCAGGAACACGATGCGCTCCTTCAGCAGCCGCGAGTAGATGTCGTACGCGCGCTCGCCGCGTCCGCTCTGCTCGATCACCATCGGGATCAGGCCCAGGGCCTTGGGATCTTCCATGTCAGCCTCGTTCGTATCGCCCATGGCGGGCATTGTAGGGGGTATGGGGCAGGCAGGCGCGCTCGCCCCGCTTCGCCGCCGCTGCAAGCTGCGAGATGGGGACGAAACCCGCCGGCACAATCGGCGCGGGCCCCGCGGGCGGCACGTGGGCTACCGTGTGGGCTACCACGGGTGCGCTACGACGCGCGGGCGCGATCCGCCCGCATCAAAGGGCGGCCGGAGTCATCATCTCGGCGAACGTCGCCGGCTTGTCCTGGACCATGGCGCGCGCGAGCACCCAACTGACGACGTTGCTCTCGACGGCGAGGGCCTCGAATTCGTTCAGACGCTCAGGCTTCTCGTAATGCCAGCGGACGACCGCGTCCGGCTGTTCGTAGGTCTGCGCGACTTCGACCACCAGCGCCTTCACCTGCTCCGGTTTGGCGTGCAGGGATTCGTGGCGGACGACCTCCGACAACGCGAGACTCAGCGCGACGCGGCCCTCGGCGTTCGCGCGGAACAGTTCCGGCGTCAGCTTGACGTCGTCCGCCTTCATTCCCTGCTGTTGGAGATCGGCCGCCATCCGCTGCGCCATGTTCTGCGCTTCGATGTCGACCAGCGCTTTCGGGACCGCGAACTCGGCACTCTTGCGCAAAGCGGCCAGCGCCTGTTCCTTGACCTTGGCCTCGATCTTGCGCTTCAATTCGAACCGCAAGTTCGACATGACCTCGGCCTTCAGGTCACCGACGTCACCGCTGGCGATGCCGAACGCCTTCGCGAATTCGGCGTCCAACGGCGGCAGGACCGGCGTCGCCACTGATTGGACCGTCAACACGAACTCGGCGAGTTTTCCGGCCACTTCCTTGCCGTGGTAGTCGGCGGGGAACGTCATCGTAAACGTCTTGGTGTCGCCCGCCTTCATCCCGGTCACGGCCTCCTCGAACTCCGGCAGCATCCGGCCTTCACCGATCAGGATCGGAAAATCCTTCGCTTGCCCGCCGCCGAACTCGACGCCCTCGATGCGTCCCGTGAAATCGACTGTCGCGCGCTCTCCGGATGCGGCGGCGCGTGGAACGACGTCGAACCGGGTGCGCTGCTTGCGTAGCGTCTCGATCGTGTTCTCGACGTCCGAAGGCAGGACCTCCGCCACCGGCCGCTCGATCGTGGCGGACGACAGGTCGCCGATATGCACTTCCGGGTAGACCTCGAACACCGCGGTGAATTCGAGCTGGCCGGTATCGGTGCCCGGCTTCGCCTCGATCCGGGGGTAACCGGCTACGCGCAGATTCTGCGCGCGCACCGCGTCCGAAAACGTCTTCTGCACCGTGTCCGTGATCACATCAGAACGCACCTGGGGACCGTATTGCTGGGCCACCAGCTTCATCGGTACCTTGCCGGGACGAAAGCCGGCGACCTTCGCGCTTTTCGCAAGCCGGGCGAGCCGCTTCCCGATCTCCGTCTCGATGTCGGCGATGGGCACGGCGACGTTGAGCCGGCGTTCGAGCTGGCCAAGCGTTTCCAGGCTGGTTTGCATGTGCAACGAATCCTTGCTAGATTGAGTTCTTGGTGCGAAAGGGGGGACTCGAACCCCCACGGGCTGCCCCGCTGGAACCTAAATCCAGTGCGTCTACCAATTCCGCCACTTTCGCAGCCGCTTTCGCCGAACGCGCGAGTATAGCCGAAGCGGTCCGGCGTCGCCAGAGGAAAGCCTTGCCGCGACCCCGCCTTCCGCGGGGAAATGTGTCTTTTTCGGCGCGTTGCGCCCGTTGAGCGTGTCGGTCGCCCATTACGAAAACTTTCCGGTCGCGTCGTTCCTCCTGCCGCGGGCTTTCAGGTCGGCCGTCGTCGCCATCTACCGCTTCGCCCGCGCCGCGGACGATCTGGCCGACGAGGGCGATGCATCGGCAGCGGCTCGCCTCGCGGCGCTCGACGGTTACAGCCGGGCGCTCGACGCGATCGCCGGAGACAACCCGCCGACGGGGGCGCCGTTTGCCGAACTGGCG
>JAAFGU010000279.1 GCA_010365205.1 Aromatoleum sp.
GGCGACGTCGACGCCGTGCTGGTCGGCGCCGACCGAGTTGCCGCCAACGGCGACGTCTGCAACAAGATCGGCACCTACGAAAAGGCGCTGGCCGCGCGCGACAACGGCGTTCCGTTCTACGTGGCGCTGCCGTCGCCGACGTTCGATCGCGCGCTCGCTTCCGGCGACGCGATCCCGATCGAGGCGCGCAGCCCCGACGAAGTCCTGGCGATCACCGGCCGCGACGCCTACGGCCAGACGACGACGATCGCCATCGCGCCCGCCGGCACGCACGCCGTCAACTATGCGTTCGACGTCACGCCAGCGCGGCTCGTCACCGGCCTCATCACCGAGCGCGGCATCGCGCCGGCGAACGGCGAGGCGCTGGCGGCGCTGCTGCCGGAGCGCCGCGTATGAGCGGCGGTCTGTCGGGCGAATCGGGCAAACCGGGCGAGCCGGGCGCATCGGTCGAAGCGCGCACTTTGGTCCCGTCGCGCGCTTTGGTCCAACCGGACGAATCGGACGAACCCGCGCTGCGCGCGGCCATCGTCGCGACGGCGCGCCAGATGAATGCGCTGGGCATCAACCGCGGCAAGTCCGGCAACGTCAGCGCGCGGATGCGCGCGGCCGGCTTCGACGGTTATCTGATCACGCCGACCGGACTGCCCTACGACGAGACCACAGCCGACGACATCGTCGCGCTGCCGCTCGCCGGCGACGAGACCGAGGCGCGCGGCGCGCGGCGGCCGTCGTCGGAATGGCGTTTCCATCGCGATCTCTACACTACGCGGCCCGACGTCGGCGCCGTCGTGCACACGCATTCGCCCTTCGCGACGACGCTGGCCTGCCTCGACCGCGCGATTCCGCCGTTCCACTACATGGTCGCGGTGGCGGGCGGCAACGACATTCGCTGCGCGCCCTACGCGACCTTCGGCACGCAGGAACTCTCGGACCACGCGATGGCGGCGCTCGCCGGCCGCCGCGCCTGCCTCTTGTCGCACCACGGGATGATCGCCGTCGGTAAAACGCTGCGCGCCGCGCTCGCACTCGCCGTCGAGGTCGAAACGCTGGCGGAAATCTACTGGCGCGCGTCGCAGATCGGCGAGCCCTCGCTGCTCCCCGATGCCGAAATGAATCGCGTGATCGCGCGCTTCGCCAGCTACGGTCAGCCCGGGCAGCAAGACAAATGAGTGACAAATGAGTGACCACCGGGCGACGGCCGGGCACCGACCGTGCATCACCCGAGCGGCGTCCGATCGACGCCTGAGCGACGACCGGGCAACGTCTTGGCAACGCCTGAGCGACGACCGGCCGGCAAGAGGTAGCATCCGCGCGACGACGGCGCCGCGCCGCGCGAGACGAAACAACGCGCTGCCGCCGGACCCCGCGCGCTGACCGGAAGTCGGCCGAAGGCTCCCCCGGCTATGCCAACGGCGTAAAATCGACGACTTTTGAGCGGGACCCGCCGTGCCCGGCCGCTGGACGCCGGGGCGAAGCTCGCGCAATCGGGCGCGCGAATCACCGGACAGCAATGGCCGGACCCGTCGAGCGATGCGATTCGATGGCGCGCACCGCGCCAACGGCTGGAGATGAGGCACATGGGAATCGGAAACGCGAAGCGGCATTTCGCCGGGCCGCTGGTCGCGCCAGTCGCGCTGGTCGCGTTGAACGTCGGCCTGATCGCCGGACTGATCGTCGGCCTGTTCGTCGGACTGAGCGCCTCGGCGGACGCGCGGGCCGCCGCGCCGGCGGCGATCGACGGCGTCACCTACGGCCAGCCCAAAGTCGTCCCCGCCGAATTCAACGGCGACCTCGCCAAGCTGCCGCCGCTGGCGTTCTCCAAAGCCGGCGAAACGCCGACGGTCTACCGTCCGCGACTGCAGGGGCCGCTCTCGACCAAGGTTCTCCCGCCCAACGCGGCGCAACTCGCGGCGCCGCAGTTTTCCGGCCCGCTGGCGCCGATGCCGAGCCCGACGCAGAACTTCGCCGGCATGAGTCTCAACGACATCTGCGTCGGCGGCACATGCGGCGGAGGCTGGCCGCCGGATCCCAACGGCGACGTCGGCCCCAACCAATACATCCTTGCGGTCAACAACGCGGTCGCGATCTACGACAAGAGCGGCACCAAGCTTGCGTCGTTCACCGAGAACAACCTGTGGCTCGGTTCGGGATCGAACCCCTGCAACGGGAATTCGCAGGGCGATCCCGTCGTGCTCTACGACTGGCTGGCCGACCGCTTCATCCTGACGTGGTTCGCGTTCAACAATAGCGGCACCGGACCGTTCTACCAGTGCATCGCCGCCTCGAAGACCGGCGATCCGGTGGCGGGCGGCTGGTGGCTGTACCCGGTGCTGATGAGCCCGGGCGGCCCCGGGTTGCCGCCTCTTGGCCGAGATTTGAACGACTACGGCAAGTTCGGCCTCTGGCACGACTGCCTGTACATGGTCGCCAACGAGTTCAACGGCAACGCCTACGACGGCGTCCTCTTCGCCTCGTTCAGCCGTGCCGACTTCTACATCGGCGCGGCGCTGACCTACGGTTTGGGCTGGCTGCAGCCGGCCACCAACGCCTTCACGCTGGTGCCCAGCAACAGCCAGGGAACCGGCACCGAAGCGGCGCAACCCGGCACGCCGAACTATGTCGTCTCCACCTCGGGCACATCGTTCGCTTTCGAGGTGCGCACGTTCACGCCGGGCCCCAACTGCGGCGGCGGCGGCGTGCTCAGCGCGCCGACGCTGGTCGGCCTGACTTCGTACACGCCGCAGGCCAACAACATCGTCCCGCAGCCGAACACGGGGAACACGCTCGACATGATCGACGACCGGGTGATGCAGAAGGTGCAGTACCGCAACGTCGGCGGCGCCGAGTCACTGTGGGTCGTGCACCCGGTGCAGAACCCGTCGGGCTCCAACACGGCGCTGCAATGGGCGCAGATCGACGTCACCGGCGGGACCATCGCGACAACGCCGGTGCAGCAGCAGATCCATTCGCCCGACAATACGCTGTACCGCTTCATGGGCAGCCTCGCCGTCGACAACCAGGGCAACATGGCGCTGGGCTACACGACGTCGAACGGCACGTCGCCCAATTTCCCCAGCATCAAATACGCGGGACGGCTCTCCACCGATCCTTTGAACACGCTGCCGCAGACCGAGGTGACGATGATCGCCGGGTCGGGCTCGCAGAAAAACAACTGCGGCGGCGCGCCCTGCGACCGCTGGGGCGACTACAGCTCGATGAGCGTCGATCCGGCCGACGACTGCACGTTCTGGTACGTCAACGAGTACTACAGCAGCCAGGCCAACGGCACCAGCGGCAACTGGCAGACGCGGATCGGCTCGTTCAAGTTTCCCTCGTGCACGCCGCGGCTGCCGACGACGACCGTCCTCGGCAGCTCGCTCAATCCGTCGATCGTCGGCAATAGCGTGACCCTCACCGCGACGGTGAGCGGCACCGGCGCCACGCCGACGGGGAACGTCGTGTTTACCGACGGTTCCGCCGTCATCGCGGGCTGCGGCGCCGTCGCGCTCGATGGCGCCGGCGTCGCGCAGTGTCCGGCCGGCGCGCTGTCGTTCGGCTTCCACAGCATCCTCGCGACTTACGGCGGCGGTCCCGGCAACGCGGGATCGCACAGCGCACGGCTGCTGCAGGCGATGAACCCGGTCGGCGGCGGCTACAACGTGGCACTCGCGGCCTACGGCGGCACCGCCAGCGTGTCGAGCACTTTCAGCGGCTTGTATCCGGCGACGAGCCTCAACAACAACGAGCGCGCCGGCAGTCCCTGGGGTGCGGGCGGCGGCTGGAACGATGCGACGCTCAACGCGTTCCCCGACACCGCGCAGGTGCTGTTCGGCGGCGGCAACAAGACGATCAAGACCGTCGTCGTCTACACGCTGCAGGACGGCTATCTCGGTCCGATCGAGCCGACCGACACCATGACCTTTACGAAATTCGGCGTCCGTGACTTCGCCGTCCAGGGCTGGAACGGCTCGAGCTGGTTCAAC
>JAAFGU010000280.1 GCA_010365205.1 Aromatoleum sp.
GGTCGCAACCGGGGCGCTGACCGTCGCCGTCATCGTCGGCTACGACCGCTACGTCCCCCGCTACGCGGACGACCGACAGCCACTCCTGACGCTGCTGGCGTTCGGGCCATGGCTCAAGGGCGCGCTGCTGGTGGCGAGCGCCGGCGCCATCACCGCGTGGCTCGCCTTCCGCCGCGCTGACCGCGCCCGAACGGCGCGCTTCTGGGGAGTGACGGCGCTGGCCATCGCGACGCTCGCGTTCCTGCAGCTCGCCGTCGCGGGCCTGGATGCATTCAGCACGACCCGCTCCGCATGGGATATCCTGCGCGCGGCGCAGGCAGCGCAGGGGACCACCGGGCCGCTTGCCGCCAACGCTCCGTTCTATCAGGTGCAAATGTACGATCAGACCGTACCGTTCTACCTTGGCCGCACGACGACGCTGGTCGGGTTTCGCGACGAGCTCGCGCTCGGCCTCGACGCCGAGCCCGACAAGGGCATCGCGACCGCGGAAGCCTGGGTGCCGGTCTGGAACGGGCTCGCCCGGGGTTACGCGATGATGCCGCCCGACCGTTTCGACGCGCTGCGCGCCGCAGGCGTCCCGATGCGTGTCCTGGCGCGCGACGGCCGGCGCGTCGTGGTGAGTCGCCAATGACCTGGGCCGCATTCGCGTTTCTGATGGCCGGCGTGCTGCTCAACGCCGCCGCGCAATTGTTGCTGAAGGCCGGCACCAACGCGCTGGGCGTCATCACGCTGACGCCGGATGGCTGGTTCGACACCGTTCTGAAAATGGCGTCGCAGGCGCCGTTCATTCTCGGCGCCGCGTGTTACGTGATCAGCCTGTTCGTCTGGATTCTCGGGCTGTCGCGCGTCCCGGTGTCGATGGCCTACCCGCTGCTGTCCGTCGGCTATGTGATCAACGCTGTCGCCGCGCACTATCTGTTCGGCGAATCGGTATCGATCACGCGCTGGCTCGGCATCGGCTTCATCGTCGTCGGCGTCTGGCTCGTTGCGAAAAGCTGATCGCGTTCTGTCGACGATGAGCACCGATCGCTATCTCAAGTTCGCCGCTCCGGTCCTGGACGAGGCAACGATCGCCGGCGTTGCCGACGTGCTGCGCTCGGGCCAGCTCACGAGCGGCCCATGGGTGCGCAGGTTCGAAGACGCGCTCTCCGCGTTCTGCGACGGCCGGCCCGTACGCGTGCTGACGTCCGCCACCGCCGCCATCGAGGTCGCGCTGCAACTCGCGGGCATCGGCCCCGGCGACGAGGTGATCACCCCGGCGCAGAGCTTTTTCACCGTCCTCAACATGATCGTCAAGGTCGGCGCGACGCCGGTGTTCGTCGACTGCGACCTCGTCACGCGAAACCTGGACTTGCGCCAAGTCGAGGCGGCAATCACGCCGAAGACGAAGGCGATCATGCCGACGCACTGGCCGGGTTCGCTGGTCGACCTGGACGCGCTGTACGCGCTGGCGCGGCGACACGGGATCCGCGTGATCGAGGACGCCGCGCTGGTGATCGGGTCGCGCTGGAAGGGACGCCGCGTCGGCGCTATCGGCGATCTCGTCTCGTTCAGCTTCCATCCGAACAAGAACATGACCAGCGTCGAGGGCGGGGCGCTGGTCCTCAACAGCGACGACGAGGCGAAGCGAGTCGAGGCGCTGCGCTTTCACGGCATCACCCACCTGCCAGACCGCACACGCGACGTCGCGTTCCCCGGCGGCAAGTTCAATCTGGCCGATGTGTTCGCGCGGATCGGCTGCGGCCAGCTCGAGCAGTTGCCGGACTTTCTCGCGATCCGCCGCGCTCTGGTCGACCGCTACTTCGAGCGCTTCGCGACGGATCCGGCGTGCGTGCTGCCGCCGCATCCGCAGAGCGACGACGGCCAGTCGTGGAACATGTTTTCCGTGCTGCTGCCGCTAGCCCGGCTGACGATCACGCGGCGGCAGTTCCGCGACGCGCTGGAGGCCCGCGCCATCGGCACCGGTGTATCGTACGAGGCGCTTCACCTGTGCACACTGGGCCGGCGCTACGGCCACGGCGACGGCTCGCTGCCGGTCACAGAAAGGATCGCCCGCGAGACGGTCACGCTGCCGCTGCACGCGGCGATGACGGTCGCCGACGTCGACCGCGTGTGCGCCGCGGCCGCCGAGATCCTCGCCGCCGCGCGCCGCTGACCGTCCGCGCCACGAATCGCCGCCATGACCACACCCGCGCCGCAACTGTCCGTCGTCATTCCCGTCTACAACGAGGAGGCGGGCCTCGCCGCACTGTTCGCCCGCCTGTACCCGGCGCTCGACGCGCTCGGCGTCGCCTACGAGCTGATCTTCGTCAACGACGGTAGCCGCGACCGCTCGGCGGCGCTGCTGCGCGAGCAGTGGGAGCGGCGCCCCGACGTCACCCGCGTCGTGCTGTTCAATGCCAACTACGGCCAGCACCTGGCAATCGTCGCCGGCTTCGAGCGCGTGCGCGGCGAGCGAGTCGTCACGCTCGACGCCGACCTGCAGAACCCGCCCGAGGAAATCGGCAAGCTGCTCGCGGCGATGGACGCCGGCCACGACTACGTCGGCAGCATCCGCATGAAGCGCGAGGACAGCTGGTGGCGGCGCATCGCGTCGAAGGCGATGAACCGACTGCGAGAGCGCCTCACGCACATAAAGATGACGGACCAGGGCTGCATGCTGCGCGCGTACAGCCGGGACATCGCCTCCGCAGTCGCCGCGAGCCGCGAGGTCAGCACGTTCATCCCGGCGCTGGCGTACACGTTCGCCGCGAGCCCGACCGAGGTCGAGGTCGCGCACGAGGAGCGCGCGGCCGGCGAGTCGAAGTACTCGGTGTACAAGCTGATCCGCCTCAACTTCGACCTCGTCACCGGCTTCTCGCTGGTGCCGCTGCAGCTGTTCTCGATGTTCGGGATGCTGGTCTCCGCGATCGCGCTCGCGACCTACGTCGTCGTCATCTGCTACCGGCTGTTCTTCGTCGAGTGGCGCGGCGCGCTGCATGCGCTGTGGGACCGCGACATCCTGGCCTTCTTCCTGATCGGGATGCTGCTGTTCGGGCTGGGCCTCATCGGCGAGTACGTCGGCCGTATCTACCAGCAGGTCCGCGAACGGCCGCGCTACATGGTCCGCGCGGTGCTGGAGCGGGTGGACGACGAAGACGATTAGCCACGGAGTTCACCGAGTGAACGGACGTACAAGGATTCCTGACTTGTTTTCTCCGTGTACTCCGTGTACTCCGTGTACTTCGTGGCAAATGAATCCGCATCCGACTCCGGCACCCGAATGACCCGCGCCGTCGTCTTCGCCTACCACAACGTCGGCGTTCGCTGCCTCAAGGTGCTGCTCGCGCACGGCGTCGAGGTTTCGCTGGTCATCACCCACGCCGACAGCGCCGCCGAGACGATCTGGTTCGGCTCCGTCGCGGCGACCGCGGTGGAATACGACATCCCCGTCATCACACCCGACGATCCCAATGCGGATGGCGTCGTCGCTCGGATTGCGGGCGCGGCGCCCGATTTTGCCTTTTCGTTCTACTACCGGAAGATGCTGCGGGCGCCGCTGCTTGCGACGGCGCCGCGCGGCGCGCTCAACATGCACGGCTCACTGCTGCCGAAGTACCGCGGTCGCGCACCGGTGAACTGGGCGGTGCTGCACGGCGAGCGCGAGACCGGTGCGACGCTGCACTACATGACCGAGAAACCCGACAACGGCGACGTCGTCGCCCAGACGGCGGTCCCGATCCTGCCGGACGACACCGCGCAGGAGGTGTTCGACAAGGTGACGGTCGCCGCTGAGTTGATACTGGACCGGGTGCTTCCGGCGCTGCTGGCCGGCACCGCGCCGCGGGTTCGGCAGGTCCTCGAGGAGGGCGCGTACTTCGGCGGACGAACACCCGAGGACGGACGCATCGATTGGCAGAAGGACGCGGCGACCATTCACAATCTCGTGCGCGCCGTCGCCCCCCCCTATCCGGGCGCGCTCACGGCGGTCGGCGGA
>JAAFGU010000281.1 GCA_010365205.1 Aromatoleum sp.
GTCGACCTCGCCGTCGCGGCTGGCGAGATCGTCGCGATCGCCGGGGTCGCCGGCAACGGTCAGCAGGCGCTGGCGGAACTCGTTTCCGGCACGCTCGCTCCCGATCGTGGGACGGTGACGGTCGCGCGCCGCCCGATGCCGCCGGACCCGCGAGTCTGGATCGCCGCCGGCGTGGCGCGCATCCCCGAGGACCGCCATGCGGTAGGCGTGGTCGGCGACCTTCCGGTCTGGGAGAACGTGATCTCGGAGCGGCTGCGCACGCCCGCGTTCACTCGCGCCGGCTTCGTTCGCCGCGCGGCAGGCCGAGCCCAGGCGCAAGAGCTCGTCCGGCGTTTCGACGTGCGCCTTTCCGGCATCGACGTGCCGACGCGCTCGCTCTCCGGCGGCAACATGCAAAAGCTGATCCTCGGCCGCGCGCTGTCGGTCGGCGACGCCGAGAGGCCGCGCTTCATCGTCGCCAGCCAGCCGACCTGGGGCCTCGACATCGGCGCCGTGGCGTACGTTCACCAATGCCTGCTCGACGCGGCGGCCGCCGGGGCGGCGGTCCTGTTGATTTCCGAGGATCTCGACGAAATTTTCGCGCTCGCGGATCGCATCGGCGTGATGTATCACGGCGGGTTGTCGCCGCTGCGATCCGCGGAATCGTGGACGCTCTCGGAGATCGGCCTCGCGATGGCCGGAACCGGCGGAGCCGCGCATGCGGCTTGAGGCACGCAGCGAAGTCTCGCGGACGATGCTCGTCGTCGCGCCGTTCGCCGCGATCGCGTTCACGCTCGTCGTCTGCTCGCTGCTCGTCGCCTGGGCCGGCGCGCCGGTCGGCCGCGCCTACCTGCTGCTGATCGACGGCGGCTTCGGATCGCGCTTCGCGCTGTCCGAAACGCTGACCCGTGCCACACCGCTGATCCTGACCGGTCTCGCCGTCGCCGTGGCGTTCCGCGCCAAGCTCTACAACATCGGCGCCGAAGGCCAGCTCTACGTCGGCGCGCTGGCGGCGGTCGCCGTCGGCGGCGCCGGGCTGACGTTGCCGACGGTCGTTGTGTTCCCGCTGATGCTTGCCGCGGCGGCGGCGGCAGGCGCGCTGCTGCTGGTCGGCCCGGCGTTGCTGAAGACGCGTTTCGGAGTCGACGAGGTCGTCACGACGCTGCTGCTCAATTTCATCGCGCTGCTGTTCGTGTCGCTGATGCTCGATGGGCCGATGAAGGACCCGGCGGCGATGGGCTGGCCGCAGTCGGTGGCGCTGCCCGCCGAACTCGAGCTCGGCAAGCTCGCTGCGCGCTCGCGCGTGCACTCCGGCCTGCTGATCGCCGCGGCGCTTGCCGCGGTGGTGTGGGTCATCATTCGCTTCACCGCGTTCGGATTCGAAATGCGCGCCGTCGGCGCCAACGCGCGGGCCGCGGCGTTTGCCGGCATGCCGGTGCAGACGGTCATCGTCAAGACCGCGCTCTTGTCCGGCGCGCTCGCCGGCCTCGCCGGCTGCATCGAGGTGGCGGGGCGCGCCGGTTACGTGACGCTCGACATGTCGCCGGGTTACGGCTACAGCGGCATCGTGATCGCGATGCTGGCGCAGTTGAGCCCGCTCGCCGTCGTCGCGGCGGCGATTTTCGTGGCCGGAGTGCTGGTCGGCGCCGACAGCATGAGTCGGGCGATCTCGGTCCCCACCTATATTGCCGACGTCATCGTCGCGACGTCGCTGATCGCGATGCTGGTGGCGACGATGCTGGCGCGCTACCGGATCCGCTGGAATTGACCGTGGGCGGCGAGATGCTCGACATCGTCGCAAGCGCCCCCTTCTGGGTCGCCGTGCTGCGCATCGCGACGCCGCTGGTGTTCGGCACGCTCGGCGTGCTGCTGTGCGAGCGGGCCGGGGTGCTGAACCTCGGCATCGAGGGCATCATGGTCGTCGGCGCGTTCACCGGCTGGCTCGCCGTCTATCAGGGCGCGGGGCTGTGGACCGGCGTCTGCGTGGCCGCCGGCGCGGGGGCGGGCCTCGGTCTGCTGCACGCGGTCCTGACGGTGCCGCTCGGACTCTCGCAACACGTCTCGGGACTCGGCGTGACGATGTTCGGCACCAGCGTCGCCTATTTCGCGTATCGGGTGACGTTTCCGAACGTGACCACGCCGCCGACGATCCAGCCGTTTGCGCCGATGGATTGGCTGGGCGTTCCCGTGCTGAATGCGGAGACGCCGCTGACGCTGCTCGCACTCTGCGCGGTGCCGGCAATCGCCTACGTCCTCAACCGGACCCCGGCAGGACTCGCCGTCCGCATGGTCGGCGAGAATCCCGGCGCGGCGGAGGGGCAGGGCATCGATGTCATCGCCGTTCGGATGGGAACCGTCGTCGCCGGGTCGGCGCTGATGGGCATCGCCGGCGCCTTCCTGACGCTGTCGGCGTTCGACGCGTTCTTTTTCAACATGGTCAACGGCCGCGGCTGGATCTGCGTGGCGCTGGTCGTGTTCGCATCGTGGCGTCCGGGCAAGGCGCTCTCCGGCGCGATCCTGTTCGCGGCATTCGACGCGCTGCAGCTGCGGATGCAGCAGGCGAGCGGCGCCTGGTTCCCGTATCAGCTGTATCTGATGCTGCCGTACGCGTTGTCGATCCTGGCGCTGGTCGTCATGGCGCGCCGTGCGTCGTATCCGCAGGCGCTGATGAAACCCTATCGCAAAGGTGAGCGATGAAAACGAAACCCCGCGCGAAACCCCGCGCGACACCCCGCGCCGATGCGCAATACGATCTGGTCGTCCGCAACGCAGCGCTGCCCGACGGCCGCGTCGGCATGGACATCGCCGTGCGCGCCGGGAAAATCGCCGCGGTCGCGGCGCACGGCGAACTCGCCGGCGCGGGCGGCGCCGTCGAAATCGACGCGCAAGAGCAGCTCGTCAGCCCTCCGTTCGTCGATGCGCACTTTCACATGGACGCAACGCTGTCGTACGGCCTGCCGCGCATCAATCAGTCGGGCACGCTGCTCGAAGGAATCGCGCTGTGGGGCGAACTGAAGCCGCTGCTGACCGAGGAGGCGATCGTCGAACGCGCGCTCGCGTACTGCGACTGGGCTGTCGGCAAGGGTCTCCTGGCGATCCGCTCGCACGTCGACGTGGGCGACCCGCGCATGATCGCCGTCGACGCGTTGCTGCACGTGCGCGAGCGCGTGAAGCCTTACCTCGACCTGCAGCTGGTCGCGTTCCCGCAGGACGGCGTGCTGCGCGCTCCCGGCGCGCTCGACACGCTGCAGCGCGCTCTGGACAAGGGCGTCGAGGTCGTCGGCGGCATTCCGCATTTCGAGCGATCGATGGCCGAGGGCGCGGAGTCGGTCCGCATCCTGTGCGAGATCGCGGCGGCGCGGGGCCTGCGGGTCGACATGCATTGCGACGAGACCGACGACCCGATGTCGCGGCACATCGAGACGCTCGCGTTGCACGCGCAGCGGCTTGGACTGCAGGGGCGGGTCAACGGGTCGCACCTGACGTCGATGCACTCGATGGACAACTACTACGTGTCGAAGCTGATTCCGCTGATCGCCGAGGCCGGCGTATCGGCGACGGCCAATCCGCTGATCAACATCACGATCCAGGGCCGGCACGACACTTATCCCAAGCGTCGCGGGATGACGCGCGTGCCGGAATTGATGGCCGCCGGCATCGACGTCGCGTTCGGCCACGACTGCGTGATGGACCCGTGGTACAGCCTGGGCTCGGCCGACATGCTCGAGGTCGCGCACATGGGATTGCACGTCGCGCAGATGACCGGGCAAGAAGCAATGCGCGCGTGTTTCAACGCCGTCACCGCCGTGCCGGCGCGCATCCTCGGTCTCGAAGGCTACGGCCTCAAGCCGGGATGTCACGCCGACTTCGTGCTGCTGCAGGCGCGCGATCCGATCGAGGCGATCCGGCTGCGCGCCGCGCGTCTGGCCGTGGTGCGGCGCGGCCGCGTCATCGCGCGCACTGCGGAAGCCACTGCGACGCTCGATCTC
>JAAFGU010000282.1 GCA_010365205.1 Aromatoleum sp.
TCCGAGTTCGACGACGCGGCCGGAGACGCGAATGCTCCGCGCGGCCGTCACTTCGAGCCCCAGCCGGCACGGACGCCCGACGAGGTCGCCCTGCGCGATCGCGAGGCGCTGGGGTAACGCCGCGCCGGTGGCGAGCAGCCAGCCGCCCAGATTGGCGCAGGCCGAGCCGGTGCCCGGATCCTCGACGATCGCGCCGTGCTTGGGAAAGAAGAATCGCGCGATGAACGGGGCTCCGCCGGCGGCGTCCGTACGGTCCGGATCGGGCGCGAACACGTAGGCCATCGCGCGCCGGCCGTTGCTGCCGTGGGCCAGCATGAGATCGGTGCGCGGCGCCGCGCGACGAACCGCATCTGCGCTCGCGAGCGGGATGATGAGCTGTTCGGATCCGGTGTCGACCCACAGCGGCGGCTGTTTCGGATCTGGCGCGACATCGGCGGCGTCGATTCCCAACATCGCGGCGAGCTCCGCGCGGCTCGCGGTGACGGCGCGGTGTTCAGGTGTATTCGCGGTGAGCGTCCAGACGTCGCCCTGCGCATCGACCGGGATCACGCCGGCGCTCATCTCCAGCGTGACCGCGTCGCCGCTGCCGGCAAGCGCGCGGACGACGTCGGCGGTGCCGAGCGTCGGGTGCCCCGCGAACGGCATCTCGAAGTTCGGCGTGAAGATGCGCACGCGTGCCGACGCGCGCTCGGACGGCAGCACGAACGTCGTCTCGGACAGGTTGAATTGCAGCGCCAGCGCCTGCATCGTCGCGTCGTCGAGGTCGCGGCCGTCCTCGAACACGCACAGCGGATTGCCCGCAAGCGGCGCCTCGGCGAAGACGTTGACGATCCGGTAGGCGTGGGTTGGCATAGCGAGCTCCTCAGGCAGCGACCGGTGCGCCGCTCGCGACGCGGGCGCGGACGCGTTGGTCGAGATCGCGCGCGAGCACCGCGAACGCGGCTTCGGTTATGGCCGAAGGTGCCGCGACGATGGCGTCGGCGATCCGCGGAAAGTTTTTCGCGATCGAGCGGGTGTACGTCGGATCGTAGTGATGGATCAGAAGCTCGGTGACCAGCGCGTCCCAGTCGCCCGCGGCGGCGGCATCCGTCCAGCGGCCGATCGTCACCTTGCCGTGCAGCTCGGTCAGATGCGCGAGCCGGCGCGACAGCGACGCGTGGTCGGCGAGAAAGTGCGCGTACTCTTCCTTCAGCAAGTCGACCCGCAGCGCTTGCGGCGTATCGATGCGGATGCAGTCCGCGTGGCGCATCGCCGCGAGCAAGGTCTCGGGGACCTGGACGGTGCCGATCTTCTTGCTCTCGGACTCGACGTAGACGGGTCGCGCCGGATCGAAGCGGTGAAGTGCGGCGAGTATCTGGCTGTCGAACCATTTCTGCGAGGGCTGCGGATCGTCGGGCAGGTCGCCCAGCAGTGACCCTCGGTGCCGGGCAAGGCCCTCGAGATCCAGCGTCTGCGCGCCCTCGGCGGCGAGCGCCGCCAGCAACCGGCTCTTGCCCGAACCGGTCAGGCCGCAGATCACCTGGTAGCGGAATTTCGCAGGCTGTGCGTCGAGTTCCGCGATCGCGTGCCGCCGGTAGATGCGGTAGCCGCCGTCGAGCTGCACGGCGCGCCAGCCGATCTCCTGCAGGATGTGCGCCAGCGAGCGGCTGCGCTGTCCGCCGCGCCAGCAGTAGACGAGCGGCGCCCAGTCGCGTGGCTTGCCGGCGAACGGCCCTTCGAGCATCGCCGCGATGTTGCGCGCGACCAGCGCGGCGCCGGCCCTTTTCGCGGCGAATGCCGACAGCTGCGCGTGCATCGTGCCGACGTGCGCGCGTTGCGCATCGTCGAGCACCGGATGATTCTCGGCGCCCGGAACGTGATCTTCGGCGAACTCGGACGGGCTGCGCACGTCGATGCGGTCCGGGTAGCCGGCGAGCGCTTCGATCGGGACCTTGCGGTCGTCCCGCGGCGGGCCGGCGTTCATCGCGGCTTGCCCAGCAGCGGCTTCAATGCCGGCCACACGTTGTCGAGGAGCATGGGTTGCGCCGCGGCCGTCGGATGGATGCGATCCGGTTGGAAAAAATCGTTGTTCTCCCCGAAGCCGGCAAAGAAATAGGGGACGACCGGCACCTTCTGCGCCTTGCCCACTGCCTCGAACATCGCGTCGAACTCCCGCGTGTAGGCGGGGCCGTAGTTCGGCGGCAATTTCATTCCGACCAGCAGCACCTTCGCTCCCGCCCTGCGCGCGAGCGTCACCATCGTGTCGAGGTTTTCGCGCGCCGACTTCAGGTTGCCGCCGCGCAGCCCGTCGTTGCCGCCGAGTTCGATGACGACGACGGCCGGCTTGTGCTGGGCCAACAGCGACGCGAAGCGCGCACGGCCGCCCGCCGTCGTGTCGCCGGTGATGCTCGCATTGACGACACGATGCGCGTAGCGCTCTGACCGGAGTCTTGACGCCAGCAGGTCGACCCAGCCCTGGCCGGCGACCAGACCGTGGGCAGCGGATATCGAGTCGCCGACGACGAGCAGCACCGGCACATCGGGGTCGGCGCGCGCGGGTACGCCACTGGCAACGGCGGCGAAGAACGCGAGGAAGACGGCGAGAACCGATCGGCGAAGCATCATGATATCCGGGAGGAACGAGCCGCGATTGTAGAGGCTCCGGAGCGCGGCGCGGTAGAATGCGCGGCGAACGAAATGCGGGGATCGGGGTCCGAACCCTCTGGATCCCGCCACCCGGCGTCTCCGCGGCCCGCCGTTTTCTCGCTTGGAAACGGCCCTTCCGCCCCGATCTCCCATTGATGCCTCATCCCATCCTGCGTGCCGCCGGCCTGACCAAGGTCGTGAAAAGCGGCGACTCCCCGCTGACCATCCTTGATGCCGTGACCTTCGATGTCGATGCCGGCGCGTCGGTCGCGGTCGTCGGCGCGTCCGGCTCCGGCAAGACGACGCTGCTCGGTCTGATGGCGGGACTCGACCGGCCCACCGAAGGCGAGGTCTGGCTCGATGGACACGCATTGTCCGCGGCCGACGAGGACGCGCGCGCCGCGTTGCGGCAGCGCCTACTCGGCTTCGTGTTCCAGTCGTTTCAGCTACTGCCGGCGCTGACCGCGCTCGAGAACGTGATGCTGCCGCTCGAGCTTGCCGGCGCCGCCGACGCGACAGCGCGCGCGAAGACGTGGCTCCACCGCGTCGGGCTCTCGCAGCGGACGACGCACTATCCGAAGCAACTCTCCGGCGGTGAGCAGCAGCGCGTGGCGATCGCCAGGGCCTTTTCCGGCGAGCCGAAATTGCTGATGGCCGATGAGCCGACGGGCAACCTCGACGGCGCGACCGGCGTCGAAGTCGCGGACCTGATGTTCCGGCTCAATCGCGAACACGGGACGACGCTGATTCTGGTGACGCACGATGTCGCGCTGGCCGCGCGCTGCGGACGGCGACTGTCGCTCGCGTCGGGCAGGCTCGTCGGCGACGAACGCATCGCCGGATGAGCGCCGGGTGACGCGCATGGGGACACGCATCGGGACACGCGTTGGGACTCGCATTGGAACTCTCCGCCTCGCGCTCCGGATGCTGTCGCGCGACTGGCGCGCCGGTGAGCTCACCGTGCTGATCGCGGCGCTGGTGCTGGCGGTCGCAAGCGTCGGTACCGTCGGGTTCTTCGCCGACCGGGTGAAGACCGCGCTGTCGCGGCAGGCGAACCTGCTGCTCGGAGCCGACGTGCTGATTTCCGGCGATCGGCCGCTGCCGGATTCGTTCGCCGCTGAAGCGCGTCGCCGCGGCCTCGCGGCGACGCCGGTGCTGAAATTCAACAGCATGGTCCAGCGCGCCGGTGCGGACGCCGCGGCCGGCGCGGTACTGGCCGACGTGAAGGCGGTCGCGCCGGGTTACCCTTTGCGTGGCGCGATCGTGCTGGTCGACGCGCAGGCCGCCGACGGCGTGCCCGCCACCGGCGTC
>JAAFGU010000283.1 GCA_010365205.1 Aromatoleum sp.
GTAAGCCGCGGCGCGCACGGTGAGCCTGATCGGTTTTCCGGCACAGGGCGGTCGACGCACCGGATCTGCGTAGAGATCGACAAGCCTTTGCGAGACTTGAACGAGCTGGAAAACGATCACCGCCAACGTCAAAGCCTGGTTCACCAATGGATGCGCGGCGCCGCGATCGCACCGTCCACCCCGGCGATGAAGAAAACGGCCGTGCATCAGGCGACAGCCACCGCGCTCGACAAAGCCCGCACTGAACGCCGTTGGACGGCGAAGAAACCCTCGCCGTCGCGCATAAGCGCGACATCCGGCTCCGGTGGTCGAGCCTCGCGCAGGGGATCTTCGGCAAGCTCGATTCGCCGTAGCTACCGGCCGCTCCGAAGAGATGGCGACGCAGACACCGCTCGCCCACCGATGACTCGCAGCCACCGGCGCGGTGCCCATTGCGGTGCCGGGGTCCACATGCGTTGGCGAACGTTTCGCGCGACGGCGTCAGCTCGCGGGCGCGCGAGCAAATCTTTCCGGCGCAGCGCGAATATTTTTCCCGCTGGCGACGGCCGCGGAATCGCAAGTTGTTGTTTTCAGACGCCGTGAATCATGGCACGCCGGCTGCTACTCCAACTATACGGCCATTGCGTCTCTGCGTTCTTCGCAGCAGCATCCGTCGACGTCCCTTCGTGACTCCAAGGGCAATACAGTCCGACTGCGACAGGAGGCTTGCGAGCCCCGACCCGCGGTGGCCTTCCACTTCCCAAACTAAGGAGTGCAAATGAACACACCCACGACGACCTCAGATTCCGGCATGGTTACTGGACTGTTCCGCGACCGCGACAGTGCCGAAAATGCATACAAGTCGGTTTCGAGCCGCGGCTACGGCACGGACGACGTCAATTTGGTCATGTCGGATGAAACGCGCAAGCTGCACTTCGGCGATGGCGTGCAAACCGAGCTGGGCACCAAGGCAGCCGAAGGCGCCGGAATCGGCGGTGCGATCGGTGGAACGCTCGGCGCCATCGCCGCGACAATCGCTGCCGTCGGAACCGCCATCGCGATTCCCGGTCTCGGACTGGTGGTTGCCGGTCCGATTGCGGCCGCTCTCGCGGGCGCAGGCGCCGGCGGCCTCACGGGGGGCCTCGTCGGCGCCCTGGTCGGCTGGGGCATTCCGCAAGAGCGCGTTGCACACTATGAGGCCGGGATCAAGAACGGGGGCATTCTGATAGGTGTGAAGCCGCGCACCCCCGACGATGCAAACTATTTCGAGCAGGAGTGGAAGCGTAATCGCGGCGAACTCGTCTATCGCTGATCCTGATCCTGAGTTGTTGTCGCCGGCGGTCGACGGGACGCCTCAACGAGGCTCCGCCGGCCGCGCGGTTCGCGCTCGGAACACGCGCCGGTGGTTGGCGCGGCGGACTCGTCACCGCGCGGGTCTTAGAAGGCGCGTACGCGTTGTGCTCCGAGGCCGTGCGCGCCTCGGGCTCAATGGCAAGCACCCGCAAGGCGACGACGCGCGCCATGTGGCGGAGGGGGACGGACTTCCCCCCACGCGGAGACGCTTTGCCCCAGACGGCAGGTTTCCGCGTGGTCTTTCCCTCTTCGCCACACCCACGCAGGTCCGCCCGCTACGGCGAAGTGCGTTCCGCTCCCAGCGGCTGCGCCGGCGGCAGTAGCGCTCCACCTTCGTGTTCCCAGGTTGTGACCGCCGCCTTTCGCTGCGCCTTCGCGCGTGGTCGCCGTTGGTCGCCGACCGCGCGGTGGCAGAAGCTGCCCAGCGTCACGACGCCCACGCCCAATCCGATCAGCTGTCTCATTGCGTTCCTTTCTCCGAAAAACAGGCGCCGATCCCCTTGGCTTCTGAAGGCATCATTCGTGCCGGTCCCGATGAGTCCGTGAGCCGCGCGCGGGGCGAGGAAAAATCTTCCAAAGTCCCGGAATTTTCTGCAAGGGCCCTGGCGCTCCGGTCCCGTAAGTTGCTGTTTCCGAATGATTGGCGCGGTGGCATGCCCTCTGCTCGGGCGAAGCACGAGCTGGGGCATTCGCCGCCAAGCCATTTGCAAGGAGATCGAAATGAACTGGGATCGAGTCGAAGGGAACTGGAAGCAGTTCAAGGGCAATGTAAAGGAGCAATGGGGCAAGCTGACCAACGATCAGATCGACGTGATCGCCGGCAAGCGCGATCAGCTCGCCGGGAAGATCCAGGAAGCCTACGGCGTCAGCAAGGACGAAGCGGAGAAGCAGATCAAGCAGTTCGAGGATCGCTACCGCGACTGGAATCCGGACGTCATTCCGCCGACGAGCGGCGACCCGCACCGGTCGCAACAAACCACGAGGTACTGATCATGACAAGAACGCGCACAGCGAATCGATTGCTGGAAGGATTGGTCATCGGCTTGGCCGTGCCCACGCTGGCCATCGGTGCCGTAATGACGGCCGGCGAATACAGCGCCAGCAAAGATCGGGCATCCGCAGAATACAAGACAGCAAAGGCGCACTGCGACAACCTGTCGGGCAACCCGAAGGACGTCTGCGTCGCCGAGGCGAAGGCTGCCGAGAAGAAGGCAAAGGCCGAGGCGGAAGCGCAGTACAAAAACACCGACAAGGCGCGTCGCGACGCTCGCGTCGATGCGGCCGAAGCCGATTACGACGTCGCCAAAGCCAAGTGCGGCGCCAAGGCCGGCAACGACAAGGACGTCTGCATCAAGGAAGCCAAGGCCACGGAAACCAAGGCAAAGGCTGACGCGAAGGTGACCGAGAAGGTCGCGGACGCCCGGCGCAACGCGGCGGAAGAGAAGATGGACGCCGACTACAAGGTCGCGCTCGAGAAGTGCGATGCATTGGCCGGCGCGGCGAAGGACTCCTGCGTCAGCAACGCCAAGGCCCGCTATCGCAAATAACGTGTCTCCCTGCTGTCCCCTCCCCGGGGGCAGTCCCTTGGTCCGCGCGCACTCCACCCTGGGCCGCAGCGGGCGGGTGCTTGCACCCGCCCACTTTTTATGTGGACCGGCGATGCCGTGGTGTTCGTGTCGTCCGGCCGAGCGGCGGCGAGGAGCCGTGCGCTTTCCCACAGCGACGCTTGCTGTCGACCGGGCCGTGTCAGTTTCCCGCGTAGGCCGGTGCTGACAACGACATCAGGCGCGGGCTGATGGCGGCGCGAATGCCGAGCACCTACCCTCTCATCATCGGTAACACCCATTTGCAAGGACGGCGACCAGGAGCAATCGATGGGACAGACGGCGCGGGAATGGATCATCGTCGTTGCAGCTGTGGCCGCGCTGGTCGCCTGCGAGGGTCCGTCGGAACCGCAGCGTTCTTCGAGGGCGGCAGCGGCAAGCGTTCTGACGGCCGCGCCGGCGCCGTCGGCGGGGGATCCGTCTGTGCCGCCCGCCGAGGCGGCGCAGGCGCCGAAGTCGAACGACGGTCTCCCGGCCAGCGAAGCGCAGTCGGATGTAACGCCTCGCGAAAAGGACCGGCAGATGCCCTTGCCTGGTCAGGCAAACGATCATTCCACGCCGGACTTTGCCAAGCGCGGGAACGACAAGCCGGTCAACTGATGTCCACATTCGTCATCATTCAACCCGTTCACTGGAGAATCCTCATGTACCGGAAAACCCTCTTCGCATTCATCGCGTCGATCTCCCTGGTGGCTGGCGGATGCGCGACTCCGCGCTACGACGATGGCCCCGGTCGCTACGCCAACCGCACGGTGGATCGGGTCGAATACGGCTACGTCGACCGGATCGACACGTACCGGAGCGGCGACAACGCGCCGGTGGGCGCAGGTGCCGTGATCGGCGGCATCGCCGGCGGCGTGCTCGGCCACCAGATCGGCAGCGGCCGCGGCAACAGCGCGGCGACGATCGCGGGTGCCATCGGTGGCGCGG
>JAAFGU010000284.1 GCA_010365205.1 Aromatoleum sp.
GCGCGACGACCGGGACGCGGGCGGCGTGACAGAGTTCGAGGATCGCGACGACCTGCGCTTCGTTCTCCGGCAACGCGACGGCGGACGGCAACGCGCGGAACATCGTGAGCCCGTCACACTCGTACGGGCGCGTGTCCTCCGCCGCCGTCAACAGCGCGGAAGGCGGCAGGACGGCGGCAAGCTGGGCGTGAACGGCCGGATCGAGCATCGCTATCAGGAGGTATGCAGTCGTCGTCCGGCAGGGATGCAGGCGGCGCCGCTGGTGCGACGATTATTCCACATCGCCGCCTCGAGCAGGACGGCGGGCAGCGGCGACAAGCGATGGAGCGTCGACCCTTGGCGCGGTATTGCTATACATACGGTCGAGGGTTCCTTAGAATCCGCCGGGCCGGACCCGCCGCCCACAGGCGGCGTCCGCCACCGAGGAGGAGAGCACCATGCGGAAATCCCGCCTGCCATTCACGCTGGGCGCTGCCGGCGTCGCGCTGGCCGTGTCGTTGGTCGCGCCGGCCTTCGCGCAGACGACGATGAAGATGAACATCTCGGTCGCGCAGAACTCGCACTACGGCGTGGCGATCGATACGTTTGCGCGCGAGGTCGAAGCGCGCACCGTCGGCCGCTACAAGGTGCAGAACTTCTATGCGGGCGCGCTCGGGGCCGAACGCGAATCCATCGAGGGCGTGCAGCTCGGGACGCTCGATCTGACGCTCACGTCGACCGGACCGATCCCGAATTTCGTGCCCGAAGTGGCGATCCTCGACATCCCGTTTCTGTTCCGCGATTACGCCCACGCGCGCGCCACCCTCGACGGGCCCATCGGCCAGGAAATGCTGCAGAAATTCCCGGCGAAGGGACTCGTGGCGCTGGCCTGGGCCGAGAACGGATTCCGACACATGACCAACAGCAAGCGTCAGATCATTGTCCCCGACGACCTGAAGGGCCTCAAGATGCGGACGATGGAGAACCCGATCCATATCCAGGCGTACAAGCAGTTCGGCATTTTGCCGACGCCGATGGCCTTCACCGAGGTGTTCACCGCGTTGCAGCAGGGCACCGTGGACGGCCAGGAGAACCCGCTGTCGGTTATCACCGCCGCCAAACTCGACCAGGTGCAGAAGAACCTCTCGCTGACGGGGCACGTCTATTCGCCGGCGCTGATCCTGATGAACAATGGGCAATGGGACAAGCTCTCCGCGGGCGACAAGCAGGCGTTCCTCGATGCCGCGAAGGAGGCGGTGAAGGCCAATCGTGCGCGGATCGACGACGACGAAAGGCGCGCGGTGGCCGACCTGCGCGCCAAGGGAATGACGATCGTCGAGAATGTCGACAAGTCGAAATTCCAGGCGGCGCTGGCGCCGGCCTACGCGGATTTCGGAAAACGCTTCGGGCAGGAGAACATCGACCGGATCCGGAATTATCGGTGACCGGCCGCCCGGAGGCCGCCGGGCAGCGACCCTGAGACCCGCCTTCCCGCCGAGCGACGCCGAATGACCGGGAGCCGCCGGGCACACCCGGGCGCGACGGGTCATTTGTAGCCGAAAACCACGGGCAGCACCGTGCAGATCGCGGGGAACAGCGTCAACAGGACCAGCACGGCGATCTGCGCCCAGAGAAACGGCCACAACTCGGCAATCATCCCCGTCAGCGGCACCCGCGCCACCACCGACGTCACGAACAGCAGCCCTCCGACCGGCGGCGTCAGCATCCCCATCGTGAGGTTGACGATGACGATGATGCCGAACTGCAGGTCGTTGATGCCCAGCGCATGCGCGATCGGCGCAAGGATCGGGACCAGCACGACGACGCCGGGCAGCGGCTCGATGAAGATGCCGAACACCAGCAGCAGCAGATTGACGGCGAACAGGAACGCGATCGGCGACAGATTCATGCCGACGATGAGTTCGGTCATCTGCTGCGGCACGCGCGACACGGTCAGCACCCACGCGAAAGTCGCCGACATCGCGACGATGATCAGCACCGACGCCGTCATCAGCGCGGAGCGCGACAGGATCGACGGCAGCATCCGCCATTCGAGCGAGCCGTAGATCCAGCGGCCGGCGGCGGCCGCATAGAACACGGCCACCACACTCGCCTCCGTCGGCGTGAACGCACCGGATGCGATGCCGCCGAGGATCAGCACCGGGAGCACGAGCGCGGGCAGCGCGCGCCAGGTGTTGCGCAGATAATCCTTCAGGACGAGTTGCTCCGCGACTCCCCTGTAGTTGCGGCGGGTCGAGATGGCATGATTGATGACCGCCATGGCCATCGCGATCACAAAGCCGGGCAGAACGCCGGCGATCATCAGGCCGACGAGATTGATCTCCGGATACGCGAGCGCGTAGATGATCATCGTGATCGACGGCGGGATGATCGGCCCGAGGATCGACACCGCCGCGGTCAGCGCCGCCGCATATTCGGCACGGTACCCGTCCTTTTTCATCATCCGGATCATGATCGCCCCCGGTCCGGCGGCGTCGGCCAGCGCCGAACCGCTGATGCCGGAGAAGAACGTGATGGTCAGGATGTTCGTGTGTCCGAGACCGCCCCGGAAGCGCCCGACGAACTGCGACGCGAAGCGCAGCAGCACCTCGGATAGCGCGCCGCCGGTCATCAGTTCGGCGGTCAGGATGAAAAACGGAACCGCCATCAGCGCGAATACGTCGATGCCGCTGAACAGGTACTTCGGCAATGCCACCAGCGGCAGGTTGCCGACGAGGAGGGCCGCAAGCGTGCCGCCGCCCAGCGCGAACGCCACCGGCACGCCGAGTGCCAGCAGGACGATGCAGCCGAGGAACAGCGTCGCGATCACAGCTTGATGGCGTCTGCGTCGAACTCGTCGTCGGACAGGAAATGCTTTTGCCGTACGTACGCCGGCGCCATCAGCAGCAAATGGACGATCATCAGCGCGAAGCCGACCGGCATCGCGAGATAGACGGCGCCGATCGGGATCTGCAGCACCGGCGTGGTCTGGCCCCACGTGAGCATCGCGTAGCGGCCGCCCAGCCACACCATCGCGGCGAAGAACGCCAGCATCAGGACGAAGATCGTCGCGCGGATCGCCGGCGCGTGCCGAGGCAGCTTCTCCTGCAGCGTGTCGATGCCGATGTGAGCGCCGTAACGGAGGACCACGCCCGAACCCAGGAACGTGAGCCAGATCATCAGATAACGCGAAACCTCTTCGACCCAGAGGATCGAGTGGTCGGTGAGGAAACGCAGCGCCACGTTGGCGAACACCATCATCGCCATCGCCGCGAGCAGGACAATGACGGCCCACCGGTTGACGCGGATCAGAAGGCGGTCGAAAAGGCTGATCATGAGGGCTCGGACGGTCGACGCGACGCGAGGCCAATTGTCGCATGGGTCACGCATCGCCTCGCCAGTGGCGGCAACGGAGGGCGGCAACGGAGGCCGACGACGTGCCCGCATCGAAGATCCTTTCGATCGCCGACATCGCAGCGGATCCGCACTGCGCGGCGCGGGCGATGATCCGCCATATCCAGGTGGCGGATCGAACGGAACTCAACGTACCGGTCGTCGTGCACAGGCTTTCGGCGACGCCCGGGGATTTCACGGCGGCGGCCCGTCCTTGGGCGAGCCTACCGATACGTGTTGCTCGATCTCGGCCACGACGACCCCGCGATCATGCACCTGCGCACTCGCGGCGGGATCGGCTGACGCGCGTATCCCCCGCACCGGCTGCAGTGATTACCGTGCTGCAGGCGGCTCGCCGTCCAGTCCCAGCGCTTCGGTCAGCATCTTTTCGACCGAACGCAGAATCCGCACCCGCGCATGCGGCGCCGGGACGGTGCGGGCGACCGCGACCGCGCCGGCGCAGCTCGCGAACACCGCCATCGCTA
>JAAFGU010000285.1 GCA_010365205.1 Aromatoleum sp.
CGACATCTGCGCGGCATCGAGCCGCACCATCATCGCCTCGACCTGCTTCGGGAATTCCGGGGAGACGTTCGCGTAATTCTCGACCGCACTTTCGGCCAGCAACATGGCGGTCGCGTACTCCATCGCCAGCGCGTCGGGGACGTTGCCCGACGACGGCATCTTGTCGAGTCGCGCGACCAGCGACGCGGTGAGCTTCATCAGCGTGCCATTGCCGATCTCGGCCGCATGCATGTGCACCGTCGCCAGCGTCAGTTTCAGCTTCGGCAGATTCTCGGCGCGGCCCGATGTAACCTTGAGCCAGGTATCCTTCGCCGCGGCGAGCTGCTCGCGCGCTTCGCGCAGATGCGGCTGAATCCGGACCAGATCGGCGTTGAAGACTTCGGCGGTCGGGATCAGCCTGGCCAGCTTGAATCCTTTCTGCACGGCGTCGACCGATGGAGCGACCGGTGCGGCGATCGCAACGTAGTACAGCACTTCACGCCGCAGCCGGTCGGCGACCTTGCCGGAGCCCTCGACGACGCGGCGAATCTGGAGATCGATTCGCGCCGCGAGTTGCTTGACGCCGAAGCCCGCCTCGAGCCCGTGCTCGGTCAGCGCATCGAACAGCGCGCCGACGCTCCACCAGAACGCACGCAGGTTCTGCTGCGCCGTCGCGGATTCGATGGCGGCGACCGCGTCGCGCATCACCTTTCCGCCATCTTCGTCGCCGCGCAGCCAGAACAGCAGGCCACGCTGGAACAAGCGGCGCTGCTTGACCATGTAGGACGGCAGCTTGTTCGCCGGAATCACCTGCGGCGCCGAGAGCTTGGGCGCGCGCGGCGTCAGGTCCGGATAGAAGAGGTCGGTCGGCGCTGCGGCTCGAACGCCGCGAAGGCGCTGCATGACCTCGTACTCGGGAAACAGCTTGAGCGGGATCGGCGCCGCGCCGTTGACGAGCTCGTCGAGATAGATTTGCAGCTTGCGGCACGCGCGGTCCACCGCATCGCACACTGCGCGCGGATCGGCCTCGCCCGCCTCTTCGAGCAGCGCGAGCTGGCGCTGAATCTCGTCGGTGAACGCGACCACGGCGTCCATTCCGACCATCTGGATCGCGCCCGCGGCCTGGTGGATGTGCGTGCGGGCGTGCTTCAGCGCCGCTTCGTCGCGCGGGTTCGCCCGGAATGCGGAAAGCGACTGCAGGCCGCGCCCCAGGGCCTGGTCGATCTCGACCTGGACCCAAGACAACGGGCCCAGGTCGAAGTCGGATGTGTGGTCGGCAGGCACTCGTCTCTCGATCGTGTCAATCAGCGCGTAAAAGCAAGAACCGCGCCCGCAGTGACCACGGCGCTACGGACCCCCTCATCGGCGGTCCGCCGCCGCCGTCAATTCCCGGGGTCCGTCTTCGCCGTGCGAATCCTTTCCCGGCGCAGGTCGTTTTCGCACGTGTGCGGGTTCACACCTTGAAACCGGCAACCGAACTGCGCAGTTCCGCCGCGAGCTTGGTCAGCTGGCCGATCGACACGTTGGTCTGCTTGGTGCCTTCGGTCGTCTCCTCGGAGATCTTCAGGATGCCCTGCATGCCACGCGTCACCTCGGACACGGACGCCGACTGCTTCTGCGTCTGGTCCGAAATGCCGCCGATCAGCAGCGCGAGCTCGCGCGACACCTTGCGGATTTCCTCGAGCGCCTGGCCCGCGGCATCGGATAGCTTCGTCCCTTCGACCACGCCGACCGTCGACTTCTCCATGGCGGCCACCGCGTCCTGGGTGTCGGCCTGAATCGTCTTCACGATCGCCTCGATCTGCTTGGTCGCCTCGCCGGAGCGCTCCGCAAGGCGCTGCACTTCCTCGGCGACGACGGTGAAGCCGCGGCCCGCCTCGCCGGCGGAGGCCGCCTGGATCGCCGCGTTCAGCGCCAGCACGTTGGTCTGCTCGGTAATGTCAGAAATCAACTCGACGATCTCGCCGATCTCGAGCGAGGATTCGCCGAGCCGCTTGATCCGCTTCGACGTGTCCTGGATCTGCGTCCGGATTTCGTTCATGCCCGCGATCTGGTTTTGCACCGCCTGGCCGCCCTTTTCGGCGGCCGCCAGCGACTGCTGCGCCACGCGGGCGGACTGTGCGGCGCTTTGCGACACCTCGTTGATCGACTGCGCCATCTGCAGCACCGATCCCGACGCCAGCTGGATTTCCTTGTTTTGCCTCTGCGACGCCTCGAACAAGCGATTGGAGACCGCCTGCGCGTCCTGCGTCGCCTTCGTCACCTGGTCGGTCGCGGAGTTGATCCCCTTGACCAGCGTGCGCAACTCCTCGATCGTAAAATTGATCGAGTCGGCGATCGCACCGGTGACGTCCTCGGTCACCGAAGCCTGAACGGTGAGATCGCCGTCGGCCAGGTTCCCCATTTCGTTCAGCAGCCGGAGAATGGCCTCCTGGTTCCGCTTGTTCTCCTGTTCCGATTCGAACGCGCGCAGACGAGCGTCGTCGAGGAACACCTTGCCCAGCAGCACGAGGCAGCCCAGCGCCAGCAGCGCGAAGATGATCGCGGCCCACAGCGTGAACGCGCGCATCTTTCCGCCGCTCTCGTAGGCCTCGGCCAGCTTGGTCGTGTCGGCGAGCAACGCTTCGGACTCGTTGTTGATGCCGCGCGCCGCCTGCTTCGCGCCGACCAGACGGGTCATGTTCTGGAGGATCGCGGTGACCCCGGCCTCATACGCGCTGAAGCGCTTCGCGAGTTCCGTCAGCGTCGCGCGCGCGTCGTCGTTGCGGACCGGCGTGAGCCGCAGCGCCTCGCTCCCCTTGATCAGGGCGTTGACGATATCGCGGAAAGTGCCGGCGTCCTTGCCGAGCAGGAACGCGACCTCCGGGTCGATATCGTCGGACGCCGCGAGCGCATTGGCGTTCTTCGCGATCCGCTGCGAGAGCACGGCGAGCTGGTTCGTGTACTCGATCTCTCGCAGCGAGCCGCCGCTCTGCCCCACCTGCTGCGCCGCCTGCTGCGCAAGCTCGAGGATCGCATTGTTGCCGTTATTGATGTTCTCCAGCCCCTTGGCCAGAGTGGTGAGGCTCTGCTGGTTGTCCAGCACGCGCCCTGCGTTCAGGTCGACCCGGTCCCAACGTGTCTTGATGCTCGACAGCGTCTCGACAACGGTCGGGTCCTGCGCGCCGTCGAGGCTCGTCCCGCGAGCCGTGCCGCCGCTTTGCAGCACCTCGAGGTCCGCCTTGAACCGCTCGCGGCTGTCGTTCAACGCCGGGAATGCCGCCGCCTGCCCCTGCGACGCGAGCGCGGTGCCGCGCGCGAGCCGCTGCGACAGCATCTGCATTTCGGTCGCCGTGGCGGCCGATGCCGACTGCTGCGTCGCGTTGCGGCCGTCGATAAAAACCATGAACGCCGAGAACACGAGGAACGTCACCATGATGACGCCCAACACCTGGAACTGCTGGACAATGGGAAGGTTCCCGACGACGGGAATCTTCTTCGGCATCTTCACCTCGGACGTCGCCGATCGCAGCTGCTCCATGATCGAGACCGACGCGAGCGGGTCGTAGCCCGCGAGCGCGGCGCCCGCCCGGACCTGCGTCGTCGGCATGTCCAGCTCGACGGCAGCGGCCTTGGACTTGTCGCCGAAAAGGCTCGGCAATTTCAGGTTCAGCGCCATGCTTCTTCCCTCCCAACAACGCGTCGTTGCGCGTCGGTCGCAGCGTTTGATGTGGATACGGGCCGGTCGGGAGCGTCGTTCACAGTCCGGCCTGCAGAAAAACGGGGTCTGCCGCGAGTTTCGCGAGGTCGATCTCCTGCCACGCGCCGCCGTCGGCGTCCATCCAGCGCTGCCCGTACCATCCGGGGGCGTCCGGCGGCGGCGCCGCGGGCGCGAG
>JAAFGU010000286.1 GCA_010365205.1 Aromatoleum sp.
CCTCCGCGCTGACCGCCTTGCCGTTCACGGTCAGCCCGATCGAAACTACGGTGGAACCTGCCATGGAACCTCTCCTTCGGTGGGAACGCCGCGCTTCGATGAGTGGTTGTTCGCGGCGCTGGGAAATCATAGTCCCTGCGTCGCGCGACGGCAATTCGGCAACGCGTTCGCGGCGGGCGCGCACCGGCGCTGCGCCGCACAACCGCCGCCGCAGCGGGTGGAATCAGTTCAGATTGGCGATGTAATGCGACAGGTTCTCGATGTCGCTGTCGGACAGCGAGTGCGCGACGCTCGTCATGTTGCCGGCGTCATTGGTGCGCCGCCTGGCCTTGAAGTCCTGGAGCTGCTTGCGGATGTACTCGGGATACTGGCCGGCGACTCGTGGAACCTCGTTCTGGCCGACGAACCCACCCCCGTGGCACATGGGGCAAAGCACGGCGTCCGAGACCTTGCGCCCCGCATCGACCTTGGCGGAATCCGCCTTGAACTGGTTGGTCGCGGGCTTCTGTGCCGCGTACCAGTTGCCGAGCGCGATCATCTCGTCGCGGGACAGCACCTTGGAGATCGGGGTCATGACCGGATCCGTGCGCCGGCCTTCGCTGAAGTCCTTGAGCTCGATGTAGATGTAGCGCCAGGTCTGGCCGGCGAGACTTGGATTCTCAGGGAGCACCGCGTTGCCGTTCGGCCCGTGGCAGGCGTCGCAGATCTCGGCTTGCGCCGGCTTTGCCGGCGGCGCCTGCGCGAAGGCAGGCGCGGACGGCAAGGACAGGACGAGCGAAGCGGCGAGCGCCGCGGCGGCGCGGAGGAAGAGACGGAGGATCATCGGGTCATTCTATGTGGGTCAGAAAAACGGCCACCCCTGACGATCGGGGTGGCCGCGCTGTACGAAACGTGCCGGATCAGGGCAGCGCGAAGACGAACACGCTGTTGCCGCGCTTGGCGTCGATCTGGTTGTTGCCGCCGGCCGCGACGGCGACGTACTGCTTGCCGCCGACCATGTACGAAACCGCCGGCGCGTTGACGCCCGCGCCGCAGTTGTACTTCCACAGCTCCTTGCCGGTCTTCGCGTCGAACGCCTTGAACCAGCCGTTGGCTTCGCCGTTGAAGACGAGGTCCCCGGCGGTAGCCAGCACGCCGCCGATCAGAGGTTGCGGCGTCTTCGCGCCCCACACCACCTTGCCGGTATCCAGGTTCACCGCCACCAGGCGGCCCCATTGCTCTTCGGACGGAATCGTCTTGAACGCCCCACCCAGCCACAGCTTGCCGCCCGGATACGGCGACGCTTCGACGTGATAGGTCATCGGCTGATGCAGGTTGGCCGCGTACGCCATCCGCAGCTTGGGATTGACGGCCATCGGCGACCACTCGACACCGCCGTTGGCGCCGGGCAGCATCCGCGCGCCGGCCGCGGTCGGCAATACCCACATGTTTTCCTGCGGGATCATCGCCTCCGAGAAGCGGATCATCTTGCCGGTGTTGCGTTCGTGAACGTAAATGTGGCCGGTCTTGCCGCCGTGGATCACGACGTCGACCATCTTGCCGGAGGCATCCTTGGCCTGCGTCAGGATTGGCGCGCTGACTGCGTCCAAGTCCCACACGTCGTGCGCGACATACTGCGAGTGCCACTTGTAGGTGCCCTTGTCGAGATCGATCGCGATCATCGAGTCGGTGTACAGGTTGTCGCCCGGTCGAATGGCGCCATACAGGTCAGGAGCCGGGTTGCCGGCAACGAAGAACACCGTGCGCGTCTTCAGGTCGATCGCCGGCGTCATCCATACGCCGCCACCCAGAGTCTGATAGAAATCGCCGCCCTTGTCGGCGAGCATCTTCTTCTCGGCGGCGATGTCGCGGTGCATGTCGCGGCCGGTCGCATCGTTGGCCGCCCAGACGCCTTCATGGCCCTTGTCGGGGATCGTGTAGAAGGTCCACAGCAGCTTGCCGTCGGAGGCGCTGAACGCCTTGACGAAGCCGCGCACGCCGTACTCGCCGCCGTTGGTGCCGATCAGCACCTTGCCGTCGACGACCGCGGGCGCCATCGTTTCCGAATAGCCCTTCTCCGGATCGGCGATCTGCGTTTCCCACAGGAGCTTGCCGGTCTTCGCGTCGAGCGCGACCAGCTTGGCGTCGATCGTGCCCATGAACAGCCGGCCGCCCTCGATCGCGACGCCGCGATTGTTGTTGCCGCAGCACACGGTGACGATCGGGCCGAGCTTGTGCTTGTAGTGCCAGTACTCCTCGCCGGTGACCGCATCGATCGCGTAAACGTGGTTGAACGAGGTGGTCAGGAACATCACGCCGTCGATGACAATCGGCGCCGTTTCCATCGATTCCAGGACGGCGGTCTGGAACACGAACGCAGGTTTCAGCTTGCCGACGTTGGTGGCATTGATCTGCGCGCCGGGGTAGTAGCGGGTCTGATCGTAACTGCCGTTCGGATGGATCCAGTTCTTCGCATCGCCGCCGGCGGCATTGAGCATGTCCTGCGTCACGGCGGTGGGAGCCTTCGCCATCGCCTTGGCCGACGTCGTGGCGCCGCCCGATATTTCCTGTGCGGTGGCCCATCCGGCCCCCGCTACCCACAACGCAGATACGGCGGCCACGGCCGCTATGGAATTCCGGAATTGCATACGTCCTCCGTGCTTGTTTGAATTGTCCAATCCTGTGGCGCCAAGCCGCAGCGACTGGCTGGGAGATGGGCCCACTTCGGGGACCACCTCGGCGCTCGATGCGTTATATTCCCATTCCGTTCTCGTTGCAATGTGGACAACAGATGGTGCGCTGCAATATACGGCGCTTCGCACGGAGGACTCGATGTCGTTCACTGCCCGTTCCGCCCTTGCCGGTTTGCTGCTTCTGCTGGTGCTGCTCACCGGCGCCCCGGCCGCTCTCGCCGCCGGCGAGGAGAATCTGTCGGTCAACGCACGCCTCCTCGTCTTCGCGAGGAACGGCGACGCCGCCGGCGTCGAGCGTTCTCTCAAGGAAGGCGCCAACGCGAATTCGCGCAGTCGGATCGGCGAAACGGCGCTGGTCATCGCGCTGAAGAAAAACGATTCCGCGATCACGCGGGCGATGCTTACTGCCGGCACCGATGTCAACCTCGCCGCCGTCAACGGTGTGACGCCGCTGATGGCCGCCGCGCACGGCGGGCAGACCGACGTCGTCAAGGAGCTCCTCGCCAAGGGCGCGAGCGTCAACTCGCTGGATCGCCTGAACAAGAATGCGATGACCTACGCCGCCGGCGAAGGCCACGCCGAAATCGTAAAGCTGCTGCTCGACACAGGCGTCGACCCGAACGCCGTGTACCAGAACGCCCTGACCGCGTTGATGTGGGCTGCAGGCCAGGGCAAGACTGCGGCCGTGAAGGTGCTGCTCGACGCCGGCGCGCGAACCGATCTTAAAGACAACCGCGGCAAGACCGCGGCCGACATGGCCCGCGAATTCAAGTACAACGATACCGTCCGGCTGCTCGAATCGGCGCGCCCGACCGGCAGCACCGCCACCGCCGGATGATCAGGCCGCCTCCGGCGCGCGGGCCCGGCCAATGCCCATTCTCGCCAGAAGTCCGTTGCGGTGGATCAGCGCGTGGTTCAGCGCTCCCGCCACGTGCAGCCCGATTAAAGCGACCAGTACGAGACTCGTCCACCAATGGATGGTGCTGCAGAGGTCCTTGAGGCCTTCGTCCTTCCAGCCCCACCCCGGAAGCGTCATCCCGAAGTACTTGACCGGATAGCCGCTCCATACCGAGCCCAGATAGCCAGCGAGCGGGTGGACCAGCAGCAACGCGTACAGCAGGACGTGAGTGGCGCCCGCGAGCTTCGCTTGCCACGCCGGCAGCGGCGGCAGCGGCGGACAAGCGCCAGCCGAGCCGCAGCAACGTCAGTGCCAGCAGCGTCAGCCCGACCGACTTGTGCAGATTGAACGCGTCGACGCGGGGGCCCACCGGCTGCTTGGGAATCTCCTGCATCCACCAGCCCCAGCCGATCTGGGCGGCGACCAGCGCGGCGATCAGCCAGTGCAGCGCAATCGCGATGTTCGTGTAGCGTTCAGAGCGCGACGTCGACATTCAGCCCCAGCATCCAGTTGCGCCCCGGCGCCGATTCGAAGTAGCGGCCGTTGGTATCGCCGACGATCACGGACCCCGCGTAACGGCGATCGGTGAAATTGTTCAGCCGCGCATAGGCGCGGACGGTGGCGCGCTCGATGGTCCGGGCGTAACCGATGCGCGCGTTGCCCACCGCATACGCGGGCGCGGCGTCGGAATTGCGTTCATTGACGTAGACCTTGGCAACATACTGTGCCTCGATCGCCGCCGACAATCCCGCTGCACGCGACGGTGCCCACGCGAGTTCGCCATACGCCTGCGTCGAAGGGACGCCCGGCAGCCGCGCGCCGGCGGGCACCACGATCGGCGGCAGCCCGGTGCTGAACGCGTCGGCAAATTCGGCGCGCAGGTAGGTGTAGGCGGCGTGAGCGCTGATGCCGCCGTCGAAGCTGCCGTCCCATGCAAGCTCGGCGCCGCGGCGCCGGGTCTTGCCGCCGTTCTTGAAACTGGTGCGTCCACCGGTCGCCGCGTCGACGACGATCTCGTCATCGGTGTCGACGTTGAATACGGCGAGATTGAGGCGGTGCCCGCGCCCGATGCGCGCCTTGATGCCGGCCTCGAGGGCGCGGCTGGTCGCCGGATCGAGCGCGAAATTGAGCCCCGTCCCCGCTGGCCGATACGCGAGTTCCGCGAAGGTCGGTGTTTCGAAACCGCGGCCGTAGCTCGCGTAGAGGTTGACGCGCTCGTCGACATGGAACAGCGCCGCCAGCACCGGACTGGTATTGCCGAACTTGCGCGAACCGCTGTCGTCGGGATTACCCGTCACGACATAATGATCTTCGGAGCGGTACTTGACGTCGCTGCTACGAACGCCCGCCGTCAGCGCCAGCGCCGGCAAGATTTCCCACAAAGCTTCCGCGTAGACGTTGGTGCTCGCCACCGTGTCGTCTTCGTCGCGGCGCAGGGCGCCGAGATTGCCGTTGTCGTTGACGAAGCCGCGCCGCAGTTCGTGTTGCCGATCGTACCCGGCGCCGAACGAGAGCGTCAGCGGGCGATCGAGCGCACGCCCGCGCCAGACCATTCGCGCATCGACACCGCCGAAATCGCGGTCGAGATCGGCCACCCCGCCGGCGGAAGCCAGCGCGCTGCCGGCGAAGGCCAGGTATTGACGGATCAGCCGGCGCCCGCCGTAGCCGGTCACTTGCAACGTCGCGCTGTCGGTCAGCCGCTGGTCGATCGAAGCACCCATCTGCGTCTGGTTGATCGTCTTGCGCGTGTCGAACTGGATCGCCGACGGATCGGCCTGACGCGGATTCGCCTCCCACTGCGCGCGGGTCAATCCGAGCGGGTCCTGCGTGTCCCGCTGATATTGCGTCGAAGCGATGAGCGTCACGTGCGTTGCCTCGCCCGCGGCGAACGTCAGCTTCGCATTGGTCAGGTCGCGCGCGGCCGTCGAGTGGTCACGGTAGCCATCGGTCGCGAACCGGCTGCCGGCGACGACGTAGCCGACTCCGCGCGCGGTACCGCTCGCCTTCACGCCGGCAACCGAGGTGCCGTAACTGCCGGCGCTCGCATTCGCGGTGACGATGGGCTCCGGCGCCGCGTCCTCGGTGAACACCGCGACGACGCCTCCGGACGCGTTGCCGTAAAGCGTCGAGAACGGCCCGCGCAGAACTTCGATCCGTTGCGCGGAAAGGAGGCTGAAGCTGCCGGTCTGGCCCTGTCCGTCCGGCATCGTCACCGGAATGCCGTCCTGGTAGAGCCGCACGCCGCGCACGCCGAACGCGGCGCGCGCCCCGAAGCCACGCGAGCTGATCTGGAGGTCCTGCGCGTAATTGCCGCGGTTCGCCGCGTACACGCCGGGCACGCGCACCAGCGTCTCCGACAGATTGATCATCGGCTGCCCGTCGCGGATCTGGGCCGCGTCGATGGTGTCAATCGATGCCGGCACGGCGAAGCTTTTCTCGGCGCGCCGCGTGCCGGTGACGACGACCGGATCGAGCGTGGCGTCGGCAGCGGCGGTGATTTGCGCCTGCACGCCGCCGCAGGCGAGCGCGGCCAGAAGCGTCAGTAGGAGCGCCGCGGTCATTCTTCGGCGACGCGTGAACGGGGAGCGGTCGACGGACATCGGAATCCCTTTGGGCCAAGCGCCGGACGGTGAGTGGGTCGTGTAGCATAGATGAAACCACGCGCGCCACCAACCCGCAGGCCGGGCACGGGCGTTGCATTCGCCCATGAGGAGCAACATGAAATTGTCGCACGCAGTCGCCGCGGCGCTGGTGCTGGTTGCCGGGCCATTCGCCGCCGCGTCGTCGCCGGCGGCGACCGGGTACGTGCCCAACGAGGGCTCCGGTACCGTCTCCGTCATCGATACGGCAACCGACACTGTGACCGGCACGCTGAAGATCGGCCAGAAGCCGCGCGGCATCGCGCTCGCCGCCGACGGCGTACGCCTGTACGTCAGCGACCAGACCGGAAACTCGCTCGTCGTCTACGACACCGCGCAGAAGGCGGTCATCGCCACGATCCCGCTGGGCGATTCGCCCGAAGCGATCTACCTGTCCACCGACGGCAAATGGCTGTCCGCGGCGATCGAGGAAAACGACCAGATCGTCATCGTCGACACCGTGGCGCTCAAGGTCGCGCGCAAACTGAAGATGAAGGGCAAGAATCCGGAGCACGCCGTGTGGAGTCCCGATGGACGCTGGCTCTACGTCAGTGCCGAAGAAGCGGACTCGGTGGACATCGTCGACGTCGAGCGTCGCGAGGTCGCGAAATCGGTGAAGGTCGGCGATCGTCCGCGCGGCATCGGCTTCCTGCCGGACGGCAGTCGCGCCTATGTCGCCGTCGAGAACGCCGATACCGTCAACGTGTTCGACACCCGGACGCATGACGTCGTGGCCCGCATCAAGGCGGGCAAGCGTTCGAACGGCGTCGTCGTGCATCCGGACGGCAAACGCGTGTTCGTCACTTCGGGCGGCGAGGGAACGGTCCAGGTCATCGATGTCGCGACAAACACGATCGTCGCCAGCGTCGCCGTCGGCAAGCGGCCGTGGAACATGGCGCTGACCCCGGACGGCAGGAAGCTCTACGTCGCCTGCGGCCGTTCGAACGCGGTGGCGGTCGTCGACACCGAGACGCTGAAAAAAATCGCCGAGATCCCCGTGGGCGAACTGCCCTGGGGCGTCGCGATCCGTTGATCGCGGTGCGGCCCCGCGCCCCGAGGCTCGCGCTCGCCGCCGCCTTCGCCGCGCTAGC
>JAAFGU010000287.1 GCA_010365205.1 Aromatoleum sp.
CCCAGCGTCAGCACCGTCGCGCCGGGCGCGAGCGGCGCGATCACGCCTTCCGCCTCGGGGCGGCAGACGATCACGCGCGGCAGGGCGTCGCCGAAAAAATACGCGAGTTCGCTCTTCTGGTAGCCGGTGTTGAGCGGGAGGTAAACGAGCCCCGCGCGCAGGCAGCCGAGGTAGAGCGCGAGCGCCTGCCAGTGTTTGTCGATTTGCACCGCAACCCGGTCGCCGGGGCGGCAGCCCGCGGCGACGAGCGCATGCGCCATCCGCGACGAGGCCGCCGCAATCTCGTCGTAGTGAATCACGGGTCCGTCCGGGATCAGCAGCAGAGCCTGGCCGGATCCGTCCGGAAAATGTCGCTCGAACAGGGCGTAGAGGTTGGCGTTCACGTTGCGACGGTCCACGTCGGGTCCGAGGGCGCGCGGCCGGGGCTATTCCACGGCATCCGATCCGCTCATTTGGCTCTCACTTATTTCTCACTTTCCCGGGCCCATCACAAAGTTCGGAAATCCGGTGGCGATCGGAGGCAGGACACAGATAAGCACGATCGCGATCAGCATCAGCCCGACGAAAGGCAGCACGCCCCACATCAGGTCGGCGAGCGGGATGTCCGGCGCAATGCTCTTGATGACGAAGATGTTGAGGCCCACGGGCGGGTGGATCAGTCCCATTTCCATCACGATCGTCATCAACACGCCGAACCAGATCAAGTCGAAGCCCGCGGCCTTGAGCGGCGGCAGGATGATCGGCGCGGTCATCAGGATGATGGACACCGGCGGCAGGAAGAATCCGAGGATCACGACCATCAGCAGGATCGCCGCCAGCAGCAACCATTTCGACAGGTGCAGCGCAACGATCGCCTGAGCCGCCGACTGGCTGATGTGCAGGTAGCTCATCACGTAGGAGAACAGCAGCGACATGCCGATGATGAACATCAGCATCGTCGATTCCTTGAGCGTCGCCGCGAGGATCGGGCGAAGCTGCGCCGGGCGCCACACGTGATAGACGATCGCGATCAGCGCCAGCGCCAGCACGGCGCCGAGCCCCGCGGTCTCCGACGGCGTCGCGTAGCCGCCGTACAGCGCGAACATGACGCCGATAAGCAGGATCACGAACGGCAGCACCCGCGGCAGCATCTCGATCTTCTCGTGCAGCGAATACGTCTTCTGCTCTAGATACGCCGATCGCGTGCGGGTGCTCTGGTACGCCGCGTCGGCCGCCCGCCATTCCTTGCGGAAGCGGTAGGCGGCGTACAGCGAGAACAGCGCGACGAGCAGGAGCCCCGGACCGATGCCGGCGAGGAACAGGCGGCCGAGCGAGACTTCCGCGGCGACGGCGTACAGGATCATCGTGATCGACGGCGGCAGCAGGATACCCAGCGTGCCGCCCGCCGCGATGATCCCGGCGGCGAAACCCGGCGAATACCCGCGCCTGCGCATCTCCGGGATCCCGGCGCTGCCGATGGCCGAGCAGGTCGCCGGGCTCGATCCGGCCATTGCCGCGAACAACGCGCAGGTAAAGACGTTCGCGATGCCGAGCCCGCCGGGAATCCGTTGCATCCACGCGTGCATCGCCAGGTAGAGATCGCGGCCGGCGTCGGAGCGTCCGATCGCGGCGCCCTTCAGGATAAAGAGCGGGATCGAAAGCAGCGTGATGCTCGCCATCTCCTCGTAGACGTTCTGCGTGACCGTGTCGAGCGACGCCGCCGGCATGAACACCGCCATGAAGACCACCGCGACAAACCCCAGCGAAAACGCGATCGGCATGCCGGTCGCCATCACCACCAGCGTGACGGTGCCGAAGAGCAGGCCCAGCGCCAGCATGCTCATCGGCGCCCCGCTTTGCGGCCAACGAAATGCGCGGTGGTCTGCAGCACCAACTGCGCGACGAGCAGCGTCATGCCGAGCGCCATCAGCCCGTAAGGAATCGTCAGCGGCGGCGCGAACGTCGACGACGTCGTCATCTTGTCGACCCACGCCTCGTGAAACAGCGTCCACGACTTCCACGCGAAGAAGGCGCAGAACGCCAGCGTCAGCACGTCGACGATCACCATGCGTACGCGGTTGACGCGTGGCGACAGCACGCTGGCCAGCGCCTCGATGCCGACGTGACCGCGCTGCGCCTGCACCCAGGCGCCCGCGAGGAACACGGCGCCGACGATGCAGAACACCGCGCCCTCGTCCTGCCAGTCGGTGTTGGCTTTGAAGAAGTAGCGCGACGCGACGCTGTAGGTGAGAATCAGCGCGGAGGCCAGCAGCGCGAGCATGCCGCAGAACAGTGCCGCGTGGTTGACCCACAGCATGAGGCGGTCGCCGGCGCCGAGCAGGCCGCCGGTGTGCGGGAGCGGCTCGGGCCGCGGCAGCTCCGGCAGGTCCGGGGGCCTCGTCACAGCAATTTTTGTGCGGCCGCCAGCAGCTTGGCGCAGTTCTCGTTCTTGTCCGCGTAATCCTTCCACACCGGTTTCGCCAGCACCTGCCACTTTGCGAGCGCCGCGTCGTCGAGATCGTAGACCTTGGCGCCGGCCTTGACGTACACGCTGGCAACCGCGATGTCGTCGGCCTTCGCGCTTTCGACGGCGAATTTTTCCATCTCCGCGCCGACGGCCATGATCGCGTCCTGCTGCGCCTTGGGCAGCTTGTCGAAGATCTGTTTCGACATCATCAGCGGCTCGAACATGAACCAGTAGGACTTGCCGCGGCCGCTGGTCAGGTTCTTCGACACTTCCTCGAGCCGGAAGGAGATCAGGCTCGTCGACGAGGTGAGCGCCGCATCCATCGCGCCCGTCTGCATCGCAGCGTAGATCTCGTTCGACGGCAACGACAGGACGGACGCGCCGGCTTCCTTGAACATCATGTCCATTTCCCGGCTGCCGCCACGGACCTTCATGCCCTTGGCGTCATCCGGGGTGACGAGCGGTTTGGCGCGGCTCGCCACTCCACCCGCCTGCCAGATCCACGACACGACGACGATGCCTTTCTCGGCGAGAATCTGGGCCAGCAGCTTGCCGACCTCCGCGTCCTTCCATCGCGAGCCGACCTCGTAGGACGGCACCAGCGCCGGCAGCAGGCCGATGTTCGTTTCCGCGACCTCGCCGCCGGCGTACGACAGCGGCACCAGCGAGAAGTCCAGCGCGCCTCGCCGGAGCGCGCTGAATTGCGAGTTCACCTTGACCAGCGACGAGTTCGGGTAGATGTCGAACTTGAGCGCGCCGCCCGTTCGCTTCTCGACCTCCTGCGCGAACTTGCGGGTCAGGCGATCGCGAAAGTCGCCCTGGTCGATGGTGCCGCCGGGGAACTGGTGCGATATCTTGAGCGCCCCGGTCTGCGCACGCACCGACGAACCGGCAAACGCGAGCGGAATTGCGGCGAGCGAACCGGCGACGAGCCGGCGGCGGGAAAGATTCATCGTTTCCTCCTCAGTGGTTGTTCCGGCCGTCCCGCGGACTCACCAAGCGCGGCGCCGGCATGGCTGATCTTGTTCGGATACGGATTAACCGGGACGGCGGCGATTGTCAATGTTGCCGGCCCTTTAGTCGACAGGCGCGGCCGCACGTTCCGGCATTCGTCGGCGGGCCGACGGTGTGGTTATTGAATTGCACCGCACAAACGAGGGCACGGGGCGCGAGCTGGCGGGAACCCGCATCGGATGCGGCGGCGATCATCGATGCAGGGCATGCCGCGCCGACCGCCGCGCGCGTTGCCGTGCTGCGCCATCGCCCATCGCCCACCGCGCGTTCGCCGCTGTCGAATGGCATCGCGCCGGACGCTTTCGCGGCGCACGACCGCCCGCGCCATGCTAACGTTCCGGGCGCTGGCGGCGATCGCGATCCGGCGCCTCCGCTTGGTCCCGGACATC
>JAAFGU010000288.1 GCA_010365205.1 Aromatoleum sp.
GAGCGCTTCGAGGCGGGCCGTGCGGTCGGGGCGGTCGAGTTGCACGGCGTCAGCGGGCGAACCCGGCGCGATCGAGGCAAAGCTTGAGCCGCTCGAGACCGCGGCGCACCCACGACTTCACCGTGCCGAGCGGCTGTCGAAGCGCGGTGGCCAGTTCGGCATGAGTGAGCCCCTGAAAAAAAGCGAGCGCGATCGCCTGTTTTTGCGCGCCTTCGAGCTGATCGACGCAGTCCCGGATCGACCGGGCTTCGGCGCCGGCAAGCAGCGCCTCGACCGGCGTCGGGTCGTCGGAGGGGAAGTCGATCTCGCTCTCGTCGTCGTTGCGGGTCAGCGTCACCGTGTCGAGGTCGCGCCGGCGCAATTGGTCGAGGCAGCGGTTGCGCACGACGCTGGTGAGCCATGTCATCGGCTGGCTCTTGGCCGCGCTGTAGCTGCCGGCGTGGTGCCATACGCTGACGTACGCCTCCTGAAGGTTCTCCTCGGCGCCGGCCGGCTCCCGCAGGATGCGCAGCGCGACGCTGTACAGATGCGACGAGGTCAGCCGGTAGAGCTCGGCAAAGGCTGACTGATCGGCGAGTGCCGTCCGCGCGAGCAGTCCGGTCAGCGTCGCGCTGCGGTCGTTGGACGAAGGAGAGGCCATCGATAACTGTACGGACAAGGGCGCCGGATGGATGCGCCTAGTTCAGCCGGTGGCGCGCCGGTCCTTTTGCCAGAGGACGTCGCTGCGCCCGGCCGCGTGATTGATCGTCCGCGCGAGTACGAACAGCAGATCCGACAGCCGGTTGAGGTAGCGGCGCGCGGTATCGGATACCGGTTCCACGCTCGCGAGGTGGACGAGCGAGCGCTCGGCGCGGCGGCACACGGTGCGACCGATGTGCGCCAGCGCCGCCGCCTGCGTGCCACCGGGCAGGATGAACTCCTTCAACGGCGAGAGTTCCCCGTTGAACCGTTCGACCTCGGTCTCGAGCCGCAGGACGTGGGCGTCGGTGACCGCGCTGTAGCCCGGGATCGACAGTTCGCCGCCCAGATCGAAGAGATCGTGCTGGACGCTGGTCAGGCATTCGCGCACCGGCGCCGGCAACGCCTCCGCCAGCAACACGCCGAGCGTCGAATTGAGCTCGTCAACCTCACCGATCGCGGCGATCCGCGCGGAATCCTTGGCGACGCGCGATCCATCGCCCAAGCCGGTCGTACCGGCGTCGCCGGTGCGGGTGACGATTTTCGATAGTCGATGTCCCATGATCGCGCCGCAGCATACGAGATGCAGCCGGGCTCCGCAAGCGCATGGCGAGCGATGCGGCAGCCGTGTGACGCAGTATGATCGCCGTTCCGGCTCCCTTTCCGTGGCCGGCCACCCGACAAGCTCCGATGGCCCGCACAAGTCCTTACGACACCGAGCTCGCCCGCAACCCGGCCAACTACGCGCCGCTCACGCCGTTGTCGCTGATCGCGCGCACCGCGTACACGTTTCCGCGGCAGCTTGCGGTCGTGCACGGCGAGCGGCGGTATACCTGGGCGGAGACTTACGCGCGCTCGCGCCGGCTGGCGTCGGCGCTGGCCACTGCGGGAATCGGCGTCGGCGACACCGTCGCCGCGATGCTCTCCAACACGCCGGAGATGGTCGAGGCGCATTTCGGCGTGCCGATGACGGGTGGCGTTCTCAACACGCTGAACACGCGGCTCGACGCCGAGGCCATCGCGTTCATGCTGCAGCATGGCGAGGCGAAGCTGCTGCTGACGGACACCGAGTTCGCGCCGACGGTGGAGAAAGCGCTGGCGTTGCTTCCCGTGCGGCCGCGGGTCGTCGACATCGACGACCCGCTGGGACCGGGCGGCCGGCGACTGGGCACGAGCGACTACGAGTCGTTCATCGCCGCGGGCGAACCGGCCTTCGACTGGAAACTGCCGGCCGACGAATGGAACGCCATCGCGTTGAACTACACGTCGGGCACGACCGGCAATCCGAAGGGTGTCGTCTATCACCACCGCGGCGCCTATCTCAACGCGCTGTCGAACATCATCGACTGGGGAATGCCGCGGCACGCCGTCTATCTGTGGACGCTGCCGATGCTCCACTGCAACGGCTGGTGCTTCCCGTGGACAATGGCGGCGAACGCGGGCGTGAACGTGTGCCTGCGGAAGGTCGAGCCGAAGGCGATCTTCGACGCGATGCGCAAGCACCGGGTCACGCACTACTGCGGCGCGCCGATCGTCCACTTGGCGCTGATCAACGCGCCGGTCGAGATGCGCCACGGCATCGACCGCGTGGTCCACTGTCTGGTGGCAGGCGCGGCGCCGCCGGCCGCCGTGATCGAGGGGATGGAATGAATGGGCTTCGACATCACTCACGTCTACGGCCTCACCGAGACCTACGGTCCGGCGGCCGTGTGTGCGAAGCATGGCGAGTGGGACGCGCTCGACATCGGCGCGCGTACCGAACGCAACGGCCGCCAGGGGGTGCGCTACACTGCCGAGGAGGGAATGTCGGTGATGGATCCGGAGACGATGAGCTCCGTACCATGGGACGGCGAGACAATGGGCGAGATCATGTTTCGCGGCAACATCACGATGAAGGGCTACCTCAAGAACCCGAAGGCGTCGCATGATGCGTTCGCAGGCGGATGGTTTCATTCGGGCGACCTCGCGGTGATGCAGTCCGACGGCTACGTGAAGATCAAGGACCGGTCGAAGGACGTCATCATCTCGGGCGGCGAGAACATCAGCTCGCTCGAAGTCGAGGATGTGCTGTACCGGCACCCGGCAGTGCTCGCCGCTGCGGTCGTCGCGCAGCCCGATCCGAAGTGGGGCGAGACGCCGTGCGCGTTCGTCGAAGTGAAGCCGGACGCCGTGGTCACCGAAGCCGAGTTGATCGAGCACTGCCGGCAGCATCTCGCGCGGTTCAAGGCGCCGAAGAAGGTGGTCTTCGGCGAGCTGCCGAAGACGTCGACTGGCAAGATCCAGAAGTTCGTGCTGCGCGACAAGGCGAAGTCGGCGAGCGCGATCGAATAGGAGAGTCCGCATGAACGCACCCTTCGACGCCGCGGTGCAGCCGCTGATCCTGCGCACCGACGACGGCGGCATCGCCACGTTAACGCTCAACCGGCCGGCGCAGTTCAACGCGATCAACGGCGCGATGCTGACCGAAATGCAGGCGGCGCTCGACGCGATCGCAGACGATCATGCCGTGCGCATCGTCGTCGTCGCCGGCGCCGGTCGCGCGTTTTGCCCGGGCCACGACCTGAAGGAAATGCTGGCGAATTCGACCGAGGCCTTCATCGGCGACCTGTTCCGCCGCTGCTGCGACGTCATGCTGACGCTGCAGCGGATTCCGCAGCCTGTGATCGCGAAGGTCCACGGCATCGCGACCGCGGCCGGCTGCCAGATCGTCGCCGCCTGCGACCTCGCGGTGGCCGAGGAGGGTGCGCGGTTCGCGACATCGGGCGTCAACTTCGGCTTGTTCTGCGCCACGCCGGGCGTGCCGGTGTCGCGCAACGTGTCGCAGAAGCGCGCGTTCGAGATGCTGTTCACGGGCGAGTTCATCGACGCGCCGACGGCGCTCGCCTGGGGGCTCGTCAACCGTGTCGTGCCGCCCGCCAGGCTCGACGCCGAGGTGGCGGTGCTGGCAGGACAGATGATGGAAAAGTCGCGCGCCGTGATCGCCGCCGGCAAGCGGTTCTTCTACGACCAGCTCGAGCGCAAGCTCGAGAACGCGTATGCGGTCGCCAGCGCCGAGATCACGCGCAACATGCTGGGGCCGGACGGACAGGAAGGGGTCAGCGCGTTTGTCGCGAAACGCAAGCCGCGGTGGGCCGATTGACGCCGCGGCCGC
>JAAFGU010000289.1 GCA_010365205.1 Aromatoleum sp.
ATCTGCGGCGTCGCCAATCTTCACCCGGCGCTGGTGCGCGCGCTGATGGTGACGGACGTTACCGCGGCAGACGAAGCGCGCGTTGCCACGTTCATCGAGATCGCATTCCGGCAGCCATTTCTGCCCGCGTTCAAGTCCATTCTGGCGGAGCGGACGCGCGAACAACGCTGGCTCGCCGTGCGCCCGCCGCTGCTTCCGCTCGATCCGCGATCACGGCAGTCGTTGCTCGCCGCGCTCCGTGGAGCGGGGCTGGCGGTCGATTGCCCGAGCCGGTGAACCGGACTGCACGATGGCCGAGGCGCCGCGCCCGGCTTGGTGCGGACAACGCGCCGGCCGTCCAGTATGATTGAGCGAGAGATTACCCCAAGGTAACGCCTGCGCGGAGCGCGGTCGGACGCGCGCAAACACAAGGAGGACATCATGGCGGATCGAGATCACCTGAAGGATTCGGGACAACAGCGGCGCCGCCTGTTGCAGGCCGGCGTGGGTGCCGCCGCACTCGGCGCGATTCCCGGCGCAAGCCAGCTCGCGGCGCAGGCACAGGCGCCGTTCGATTGGAAGCGCTTCAAGGGCGAATCCATAGAAATCCTGCTGGTCAAGAGTCCGCGCGGCGACCTGCTGACCAAGGATCATAAGGAATTCCAGGATCTGACCGGCATCGTCGTCGGCTCCGAAATGGTTCCCGAGCAGCAACAGCGGCAGAAGGCGGTCATCGAGTTCAACTCGGGCAACCCGAGCTTCGACGTGATCGCGCTCTCCTATCACGTGCAGAAGCGCCAATTCGCGAAGAACAACTGGCTCACCGATCTGCGTCCGATGATCAATGACAAGTCGTTCGCCGATCCCGGTCTGGATTTCGCCGACTTCGCACAGGGCGGCCTCAACTACGCCGTCGAGCCCGACGGCCGGGTGAACAGCCTGCCGCTCAATCTCGATCCATGGGTCGTCTATTACAACCGCGAGCTCTTCGATGCGAAGGCTCTGGTGTTTCCGCGGACATTTGCCGAAATGATCGATGCGGCGGCCAAGCTCAACGATCCCGGGAAGGGCATCGCCGGTTTCGTCGGGCGCGGCCTCAAGAACGCCAATGTCCCGGTGTGGACGAGTTTCCTGCTGGGCTATGGCGGCGGCTTCATCGACGGCAACGGCAAGCTCTTGACCGACAAGCCGGAGGCGATCCAGGCGGCGGAAATGTACAAAACAATGCTGGCAAAATACGGCCCGCCCGGCGTTTCCGGCTTCAACTGGAACGAGTCTCAGAGCCTGTTCCTGCAAGGCAAGGCGGCGATGTGGCTCGACGGCATCGGCTTCGCCCAGCCGCTCGAGGACCCCACGAAGTCCCGCATCGTCGGCAAGGTGGGCTACGGCTTGATGCCGGCGGGCCCGAAGAAGCACGCGTCGGCGCTGTTCGGCGACGGCGCGGGCATCTCGGCGTACAGCAAGAAAAAGGGCGCCTCGTTCTACTATCTGCAGTGGGCATCCAACAAGGCCAACCAGGCGCGGATGCTGCAGGCCGCCGCGGGCGCACCGGTGCGGACGTCGGCGTATGCGAACGCCGAGGTGCTCGCGACGCTGAAGGCGCCCAAGGCATGGGTCGATTGCATGCTGGCCTCGGCCAGGATCGCGCAGCCCGGGCTGCCGGTCATTGCGCCGGTGACGGAGTTCCGCGACACCTTCGGCATCGCGCTGACCAACATGATCAACGGGGCCGATCCCGCGACCGAACTCAGGAAGGCCACGGCAGAGTTCCAGCCGGTGCTCGACAAGAGCGAGAAGGCCTGACCGCTTCGCCGCACGAATACGTCCGGCGGCCACACCGACCAGGCCGGCACCGGGCGCATTCGTGTAATGCCCGCATGTCATGACCACGACCGCCACGGCGACTGCTCCGCGCAGCGGTTTTCACGCGCGCCGCCGACGCCATTACTTTTTGTTCGTGACGCCGGCGCTGGTCGTTGTCGGGCTGGTCATCGTATTTCCGTGGCTGTTCACGGTCTACATGAGCGTGTTCGACTGGAAGATCGGCTCGGTCGCGCATTTCGTCGGACTCGACAACTACGTTCAACTCGCCACCAACCGGCGTTTTCTCGAGTCGATCGTCCACACGTTCTATTTCACGCTGCTGGCGGTTGTCTTCCCGCTGCTGTTCGGAACCGCGGCGGCGTTGATCTTTCATCGCGAATTTCCCTTTCGGGGTTTTTTGCGCTCGGTGTTCACGATGCCGATGATGGCCACACCGGTCGCCGTCGCCCTCGTGTGGACGATGATGTTCCATCCGCAGCAGGGCGTGCTCAACTATCTGCTGTCGGTGGTCGGCCTGCCGCCGTCGTTATGGGTCTACTCGCCGACGCTCGTGATCCCGAGCCTTGTGCTGGTCGAGATCTGGCACTGGACGCCACTGGTCATGCTGATCGTTTTGGGCGGCCTTGCCGCTCTGCCAACCGAGCCCTACGAATCGGCGCGCATGGACGGCGCCTCCGAATGGCAGGTCTTCCGCTATCTGACGCTGCCGATGGTCGCGCCGTTCATCATACTTGCCGCGGTCATCCGGACGATCGACGCGGTCAAGGCGTTCGACACCATCTATGTGATCAGCCAGGGCGGGCCCGGCACCGCGTCGGAAACGATCAATCTCTATCTGTACCTGCAGGCGTTCGCGTTCTACAACGTCGGCAACGCGTCCGCCGTCGTCGTGGTTTTCTTCGTCATCATCCTGCTTCTGGCGCTGCTCCTGCTTCACGTTCGGCAGCGGGCGCAATGGACGTGACGCCATGAACGCCGGCTCCGCGGCTGCGCAGGTCTCGCCGCACGCGTCCGGCGCGCGTTGGCGCCGGCGGACGCGCAAGCTCGGCTTCGCACTGGCGGTGATCGTGATCGTGTCGCCGGCGATCCTGGTGTTTCTCTGGATGCTGTCGCTGTCGCTGAAGAACGAGATCGACAATCTGGCCTACCCGCCGGTGTTCATTCCGAATCCGCCGACGCTGCGCAATTTCGTCCAGGTGTTCGCCGACAATTCGATGGGGCTCTATTTCTGGAACAGCGTTGTGGTGTCGGGCTCGGCGACGCTGCTGGCGCTGGCGATCGGAATTCCCGCCGGTTACGGCATAGCGCGCACCCAGGCGCACAAGCTCACGGTGCTGATCCTGATCGCGCGGATGACGCCGGCTCTGTCGTTTCTGATTCCGCTGTTCACGATGTTCCAGTTCTTCGGGCTCAACAACACGCTCACCTCGCTGGTGATCGCGCATCTGGTCATCACCGTGCCGATCGTCGTGTACATCATGGTCGGTCATTTCGAGACGCTGCCCAGAGAACTCGAGGAAGCGGCACTGATCGACGGCGGCAGCGTGTGGACGACGTTTCGCTACGTCGCGCTGCCGCTCGCGCGGCCCGGGATCGTCGTCGCGACGATTCTCGCCTTCATCTTTTCGTGGAACAATTTTGTCTTCGGCGCCGTGCTGGCCGGCCGGATGACGCGGACGCTCCCGGCCGCCGTCTACAACGTGCTGACGTTCGAGCAGCTGGCGTGGGGCCCGCTCGCCGCGGCGGCTATCGTCGTGACGCTGCCGGTGCTGCTGCTGACCATCCTGATTCAGAAGGAAATCGTGGTCGGTCTCACGCAGGGCGGCGTCAAGGCCTGATCGCGAGCCCGCGATGCTGAAGAGACTCCCCGCGCCGCTGACCGCAGGTCGTTACGCGATCTGGGCGACAGGCCAGGTGCCGGCGACGGGCGCGACCGGCACACCTGCTGCGCCGGCTTGACGCAGGAACAGCCGCTTCGTGATTCTCGTCTTCGGCTCGATCAATCTTGATCTCGTCGTGCGCGTCG